>JAPKDO010000111.1 GCA_028822535.1 Acidimicrobiales bacterium | reverse complement strand
CTGACGGACCGCCTCAACGAATACGCCGACCTCGTCACCAAGTTGACCCGGACGCAGGCATCGGACCTCGAGGAGTATCGACGCGCCAATGAACGGACGCTGGCGGACCTGCGACGCGGACTCGCCACCTCGGAGGAGACGCTCGAACGGGTTGGCGCCCGCATCGACTCGATGCTGACCGACGCCGAGACGAGTGACGATTCGTCCCGCCGCGTCCTGGCCGAGGTGCGGAGCATCCTCGAGGCCCAGGAGAATCTCGGCCGTTTCCTGACGGAGTCGCTCGACCAGTTCGGTGAACAGGTCGTCGGTCGGTTGTCGGCATCGGAGGAAGCCGCCGCACAACAGCTCGAGGCATTCCAGGCGACGCTGGCCGACGTCGATGCCACCCCCGATCCGACGCTCGGTCTGGTGGACGACCGGCTCGCCGGCATCGAGGACCGGTTGGCGGTCGTGGCCAGCAACGACAGCGCCGCCGCGCTCGGAAGCCGCTTCGACACGCTGCACGCCGCCATCGATGAGTTGTCGCGAACGGTCGTCGAACAAGACGATGAGGCGGTCATCGCTCACTTGGGGAAGCTGGAGAGCGAGCTCGCCAGCAACGGGAAGGTGTCGGCCGAGTCGTGGGGTGAGCTGGCTGGCCTCCGCGCCAAGGTCGACGCCATCCTCGAGACCTCGGCGAACGAGTCCGGCGCGGTCACCGGCGCGCTCACCCAGTTGAAGGAAACGCTGCAGGACGTCGCCTCGGGCGAGGTCGTCGGCGCGCTCTGGGACGAGGTCCGCCAGGTGCGGGCAACGGTCGAGGCGCTCGTCGACCGCGACGCCCAGACCGCCGACCCTGCCGCCGTCGAATCGCTGCGGAGCGAGGTGACCGGGCTGACACAGTCGGTGCGCGACCTGCTCGACCAAGCCGAGGTCGTCGACGAGGACGGCCTCGCCGAGTCCGACGGCGGCCACCTCTCCGCCCTCGCGGCCGACATGGCGGCCTTGCGGGAGGAACTCTCCCACGGCCTCGTCGTCGAGACGCCCGACGGCTTCGGCGAGCCGATCGAAGCGCTCCGCACCGACCTCGCCGCGCTCGGCGAGCGGCTCGCCGTCGTCACCGAACTGCGGGAATCGGTCGCAGCCCTGCGAGACGTCACCGAGGCGAATGCCACCGCCGAGCCCGCTCCGGCGTCGTTGGCGCCGGAGGTGGAGTCGGAGTTGCGGGAGGCGGTTGCGGCGGTGCGGTCGTTGACGGACTCGTTGCCGGTGGAGCCGGTGCCGGCGAGGTTGGCGCCGGAGGTGGAGTCGGAGTTGCGGGAGGCGGTTGCGGCGGTGCGGTCGTTGACGGACTCGTTGCCGGTGGAGCCGGTGCCGGCGAGGTTGGCGCCGGAGGTGGAGTCGGAGTTGCGGGAGGCGGTTGCGGCGGTGCGGTCGTTGACGGACTCGTTGCCGTCGGAGCCGCCCTCCATCGAGTTGCCCGCCGAGCTCCAGACCGAGCTCGGCGCTGTTCGTAGCGGTGTCGAGGACATCATCGGCCGCCTGGACGAGGGCCTGGTGATCGCCGACGAACCCGTCGCCGGCGCCTCGCCCGAACTCACCGATCAGATCGCCACCCTGCGCGACCAGGTCTCCACCGAGTTCGAGCGCATCCGGCATCTCGTCGAGGGCGGCGGCGAATCCGTCGACCTGACACCGCTCACGGCACGTCTCGACCGGCTCCACGACGATCTGGCCGAGCAGGCCGCTGCCCCGACGGCGACCGAGACGCCGAGCGTCGACCTCGACCCGGTGCTCACCTCGCTCGAGGAGCTCCAAGCCGGTGTCGCGCACCTACTCGACCGTCCCGTGCCAGCCCCCGCACCAGCCCCGTCTCCGGCCGCCGACACCTACGCCCAGGTCGACCCCGATGTCATCGATCTCCTGCGCGAAGAGATCCGCAATGCCGGCGGCGCGGGCGACGAACTGGTCGAGACGCTGACAGGAGAGCTCAAGGCGCTGCGCCGTCGGATCCGACTGCGGGCCGAGGGCGAGCTCTTCAGCGACCAACAGCTCGAGGTCATCGCCGAGGCGGTCGCCCGCCGACTGGGTGAGTGACGATCGGATCGACCCGACGGTTCGGTCTGCGAGGTCGTGGCCGGTAGCGTGATCACCGACATGGCCTCGACCGGTGACGACGTCGGCAGTGACGATCAGCTGAAGGAGTCCTGCGGGGTCTTCGGGATCTACGCCCCGGGCCAGCCGGTCGCCCATCTGACGTACCTCGGCCTGTTCGCGCTGCAACACCGTGGCCAGGAAGCGGCCGGCATGTCGGTGTCGGACGGCACCGAGATGATCACGGTCAAGGACACGGGTCTGGTGACCTCGGTGTTCGACGACCGGGTCCTCAACGGGCTGCCCGGCCATCTCGCCATCGGTCACGTCCGGTACTCGACCACGGGCTCGAGCGTGTGGAAGAACGCCCAGCCGGTGACCCGCGAAGCCGGTGGGCACCAGGTCTCGCTGGGTCACAACGGCAACCTGGTCAACACCGCCGATCTCGCCGCCGACCTCGGGATGCTTCCCGGGACCGACGAGTGCAGCTCCGACAGCGACCTCGTCGTCGAGATGCTGGCGCGGGCGATCGAGACGACCGACCACGACCGCAGTGACGAACGCGACCTCGAACACGCGTTGCTCGAGGTGCTCCCACAGCTGAAGGGAGCGTTCTCGATCGTCTGTATGGACGAGGGACACGTGTTCGGCGTGCGGGACCCCAACGGGTTCCGACCCCTGTGCCTGGGCCGTCTCGAATCCGGCTTCGTGCTCGCCTCGGAGTCTTCGGCCCTTGACCTCGTCGGCGCCCACTTCGTCCGCGAGTTGGAACCGGGCGAGATGATCGTCATCGATGCCACCGGCTACCGGTCGGTGCGCGCGTTCCCGGCCGCCGACGTCGACCCCAACCTGTGCCTCTTCGAGTTCGTGTACTTCGCCCGGCCCGACACGACGCTCTACGGCAAGAACGTGCACCAGGCGCGGGTGCGCATGGGCGAACAGTTGGCCGAACAGGCACCGGTCGACGCCGACATGGTGATGGGCGTGCCGGAATCCGGCGTCCCTGCGGCGGAGGGCTTCGCGCTCGCGTCCGGCATCCCCGTCGGCCACGGCCTCGTCAAGAACCGCTACATCGGCCGCAGCTTCATCGCGCCGAACCAACAGGCTCGCGAAGCCGCCGTACGGATGAAGCTCAACCCCCTCAAGGAGAACCTCGTCGGCAAGCGGGTCGTGGTCGTCGACGACACCATCGTGCGGGGCACCACCCAGCGCACGTTGACGCAGATGCTCCGCGAGGCGGGCGCGACCGAAGTGCACCTGCGGATCTCGGCCCCGCCGGTCATGTGGTCGTGTTTCTACGGCATCGACACCGGTGTACGCAGCGAACTGCTGGCCGCGAATCTCGAACTCGACGAGATCCGGGACTACCTCAAGGTCGATTCGATCGCCTACCTGAGCCTCGACCGGCTCATCACCGCCACGGGAACCCCCAACAGCGGATTCTGCGATGCCTGCTTCACGGGGGACTACCCGGTCGAGATCCCGGTGAGCCTCGGCAAGAGCGTGCTCGAGGACGCGAGCAACCGCGACCAGCCGTCGAGCGGGATCGCCGAGACCGTCGCCGGACGGACCGACGCCGCGCTCGCCGGCCAGCTCCGGTTCGACGACTGATCATGGGCACCACACCGACCCCCGAGGGGGAGACCTACGCCGGCGCAGGCGTCGACATCGTCGCCGGCGAGACCGCAGTCGAACGCATCAAGGACCACGTCCGGTCCACGTTCCGTCCCGAGGTGATCGGCGACATCGGTGGCTTCGGCGGATTGTTCCAGTTCCCAGCCCACCGTTACGACCACCCGGTCCTGATCTCGGCGACCGATGGCGTGGGGACCAAGGCCGTGGTCGCGCACCAGGTCGGGCACTTCGACTCGATCGGCGTCGACCTCGTGGCCATGTGCGTCGACGACATCGCCTGCGCCGGTGCCGAACCGCTGTTCTTCCTCGACTACATCGCCGTCGGCAAGCTCGACCCCGACCACATCGACCAACTCGTGTCCGGGGTGGCGAGGGGCTGCCGCGACGCCGGCTGCGCGCTGATCGGCGGCGAGATGGCCGAGCACCCTGGCGCCATGGAGCCCGGCGAGTTCGACCTGGTCGGCTTCGCGGTCGGGGTCGCCGAACGGGATCGGATCCTCGACGGCACGACCGTCCGGGCCGGCGACGCGCTGATCGGACTGCCCTCGCCGAACCTCCGCTCCAACGGCTATTCGCTGGCTCGTCGCGTGCTCCTCGACGTGGCCGACAAGCCGCTCGACGGGCCTGCATGGGACGGAGCGCACCATTCGCTGGGCGACGAGTTGCTGCAACCCTCGGTGATCTACTCGCCGGCGATCGCCTCGCTGCTCCGGGTCGTCGACGTCCGCGCCGTCGCGCACATCACCGGTGGCGGCATCCCCGGCAACCTGCCGCGCGTCCTCACCGACAAGCTCGACGCCGTCGTCGACCGAGACACGTGGGAAGCGCCCCGCATCTTCGGTGAGATCCAGACGCTCGGCGGCGTGAGCGACGCCGAGATGGCCAAGGTCTTCAACATGGGCATCGGCATGGTCGTCGTGGTCCCTGACGCCGACGTCCACACCGCGCTCGACATCCTGCGGACGGCCGGACACCGTGCCACGCAGATCGGCGTCATCGAGTCCGGTGCCGGGGCGGTGCGCTACGTGGGCCGTGGGTCCGACCCGGCGTCGTGACCACCGTTCTCGTCGTCGACGACGACCCCGACATCCAGCTGCTCCTCCGGCTGGAGCTCCAAGCCGAGGGGTACGTCGTGGTGACCGCCGACAACGGTCTCGAGGCGCTCGACCGCATTCCTGCCCTCGACCCGGATGTCGTCCTCCTCGACGTGATGATGCCCGAGCTCGACGGCTGGGGCGTGCTCGAACTGCTCGACGAACCCAAACCCGCCGTCATCGTCATCTCCGGGCTGGCCACCGATCGGGCCGGCCACTATCGCCATGCGGTCGAACTCGGTGCACTCGGCTTCGTGTCCAAGCCGTTCGACTCGGCCAAGCTGCTCGAGCTCGTCCAGCTGGCATCGACGCTCGACGCCTCCCAACGGGTGGACTACCGGCAGTGGCTCCTCGACGGGGCCGGAGACGAGTAGCTCATTCCCCCCAGCCGACGCGACACCAACTGGCCTTGTCGCAGTGCGGGCAGCGGATGCGGTGCGGGTGCTTCGGGTGGAGCAGCGGCAGGTAGACAGAGAACGAGGCGAGGCGGACGGCGATGTCGGCGAGGCCGACCCGGGTCCGTGTCGAGCACCGCGAGCACTCGACGAGCACGGTCCCCGCTTGCGGTCGCCCCGTGGAGAACAGGGCATCGCGCCCCCGGGGGGCCTCGCCGCGTCGCAGCACCTCGTCAGCGGCGGTGACCGGTGTCTCGAACAGGGCGCGCTTCCCGGTCGGGTCGAGCTTGCGGCGAGGCTCGCTCACGGCGTCGCGATCCGTTCGGCCAGTGCCCGGTAGGCGCTCGCGGCCTTCGACCGGCTGGCATGATCGAGCACCGAGCGGTTCTGGCCCGGCGCCTCGGCGACGCGGACCGACTTGGGCACCGGCGGGTCGAACACCTCGAGGTCGTAGGTCTCGCGGATCGATTCGATGACCTGCTTCGCGAGGTTGGTACGGCCGTCGTACATCGTGGCGATCACACCCCGCACGGTCAGGTTCTCGTTGGTGTAGGCGCGCACGTCATCGATCGTGTCGAGCAACTGGCCGACGCCCCGATGGCTCAACGTCTCGCACTGGAGGGGGATCACGACCTCGTCGGCAGCGGTGAGGCCGCAGATGGTGAGGATCCCCAGCGACGGGGGGCAGTCGATGAGCGTGATGTCGTGGGCATCGGTCAGTTCCGTGATCGCCCGCTTCAGAGCGTATTCGCGTCCCGTCCGTGACAGCAGGTGCACTTCGGCGCCGGCGAGGTCGATGGTGGCCGGCAACAGGGTGCACCCGCCGACCTCCACGGTGACGTCGGCGGCGTCGGTCCTGTGGACCAGGACGTCGTGGAGTGACCGCTCGAGCGAGTCGGGATCGGCGCCCGTCGAATACGTCAGGCAGGCCTGCGGATCGAGGTCGACCAACAGGACGCGATGGCCTTGTTCGGCCAGCGCAACGCCCAGGGTGTGCACCGAAGTCGTCTTGGCGACTCCACCCTTCTGGTTCGCCACCGCGACCACGCGTCCCATCGGGTCCAGAGGCTACGAGACGGGTCGTCGACCGGCCGAACGCGCCGTTCGCGTCGGCCGGCCGCCGGGGCGGTACCGTCGCCGCCGTGCGTGCCGTGGTGCGGGTGATCTCTTGGGTGCTGCTGTTCGGCGCCGTGGGCGCGGCGGCCGCCGCGTGGTTCACGCCACAACCGCCGCTCGAGACCGACGACGCCGAGTCGGTCGCGCTGGGGGCGCTCGACGACGTCGGGTTCTCCGGCGAGGTCACAGGTGAGCCCGAGTTGATCTCGCACACCCCGGACAGCGGCGACCCCGTGGCCGCCTGGGCCGTGTTCGTCGACGTCGACGACGACACGATCGAACTACGCGTGCAGGAGTCGGCGGGACAACTGGTCTACGTCGACGACCGCATCGGCACCGATGACGCCGACCGTCTGCTCACCGATGACGAGTTCGAACAGATCGGGGACTATCGCGACGACGCCGTGTTCCGCGACTGGGTCGATCGCAACGTCGCCGGCACCGTTGCCGCCGCGCTGATCGCCGTGTCGGGCTTCGTCATCGCCAAGCGCTCGCACCGTCTCTGGAGGTAGGTCATGGTCACCCTCGTCGAACACGTCCGCACGCACTCGGTCCGGGAAGGCGACTTCACCCTCAAGTCGGGAGCGAAGAGTGGTTGGTTCTGCGATGCCAAGCAGACGACGTGCAGCCCCGACGGAATGCTGCTCGTCGCCGACGCCGCGCTCGAGGCCATCCCCGATGACGTCACCGCCATCGGCGGTCTGACGATGGGCGCCGACGCGGTCGCCTTCGGGGTCGCGGCGGTCGCCGCCACGAGGGGTCGGGAGCTGCGATCGTTCAGCGTCCGCAAAGAGGTCAAGGACCACGGCGGCGGCGGCCGGATCGCCGGGGCGCTCCAGGAGGGCGACAAGGTCGTGATCGTCGAGGACGCCGTGACCCGAGGCGTGTCGATGATCGAGGCCGCCGACGTCGTGCGCAGCGTCGGAGCCGAGCCGGTGTTGCTGCTGTCGGTCGTGGACCGTGGCGGGACGGTGACGGCGATGGCCGCCGACGCCGGGCTGCCCTTCATCGCTCTGGTGACGGCTCCCGACCTGGGCTTCGAGTACGGCAGCTGACTCACTGCATCCCGACACGTCGACAACTGTCCGGTCCGGACAGTTGTCGAGGTCCGGTCGGAAATCGTGACGCGAGCGGGATTTCCGACCACACCTGCGGTTCGTGACCGGACCGGACAGTTGTCGCGATCGGGTAGTCCTCAGGGCCGGGATGGTCACTCGGTCCGAGCGGCGTCGATGCGGGCTTCGGCGTAGCGATCGGCGGCCTCGGCGGGGGTGACCGATTCGGTCTCGGCGAGGGCGAGGATCTCGGTCACGGTCGGTCCGATGCCCTCGATGCGTTTCCACGCACGGTCGCGGTCGTAGCCGTCCGACCCATCGACCGCGACCTCCTCGGCGATGTTGATGACGCCGCCGGCGTTCGCCACGTAGTCGGGCACGTACAGGATCCCTCGATCCGCGATGCGGTCGTCGTCGTCATCGGTGGCGAGTTGGTTGTTGGCGGAGCCCGCGACGATCTCGCAGCGGAGCTCGGGCACGGTGCGCTCCGACAGCACGGCACCGAGCGCGCAGGGAGCGAACACGTCGCACTCGGTGCGGTGTGCGTCGTCGACCCCGACAACGGTGACGCGGTCGGTGCCGTGGGCATCCACGACGGCGGCGATCGCCCGCTCGTTCACGTCCGAGACGGCGACGGTCGCCCCGTTGGCGACCAGGTGGTCGACCAGCGCGCTGCCGACCTTGCCGACGCCCGACACCACGACGTGGCGACCACGCAGGTCGTCCGAGCCCCATCGGGTGGCAGCCGCCGCGCGGATCGCCCAGAGCACGCCCCAGGCGGTGGCGGGGGAGGGGTCGCCCGAGCCGCCGAGCGATGGGCTGACCCCGGTCACGTGCGGCGTCGTCTCCCGGATCAGGTCCATGTCGGCCTGCGTCGTGCCGACGTCCTCGGCGGTGAGATAGCGGCCACCGAGACGGTCGACGAAGCGGGCGTACGCGGTGATGAGGCCGTCGGTGCGCTCGCTCCGTGGGTCCCCCCAGATCACCGCCTTGCCGCCACCCTGTGACAGGCCGGCGGCGGCGTGTTTGTAGGTCATCCCACGCGCGAGGCGGCACACGTCGGTGACGGCCTCGGCTTCGGTCGGATACGGCCAGAAGCGCGTGCCGCCCAATGCCGGCCCCAGCACGGTGGAGTGGACGGCGACGATGGCTCGCAGGCCGCTTTCGGCGTCGTGGCCGAACACGACCTGTTCGAACCCCGCCTCGTCGACGTCGTGCACAAGCTCCAGGATCTCGGTCATCGGGGGCGACCGTACCGGCCGAGAATCGCCGTGGCGCCCCGGATGTCGCCAGTGTCCGTCGTGGGCGTTGGGTGCCGTCGTGACCTGAAAGGACTAGTCATCCCACCGGGGTGAAATGACCCACGCGTGCTATGTCCAGATTGGGGGAGGTTTCGTACCTTTGACTCCGAACCGGACACGACCGTGTGCGGCACCCGCCTCCCGAGGAAGACATCACACCATGGCAGAACACGAGAACCTCGACAGCCCGGAAACACTCCTGACGCCGTCAGAGGTCGCTGCGCTGTTCCGCGTCAACCCGAAGACGGTCACCCGCTGGGCCCGTGCCGGCAAACTCAACGCGATCCGCACCCTGGGCGGCCACCGTCGCTTCAAGGCCTCCGAGATCCGAGCATGCCTCGAGGAGATGTCGCGGTCCGAGATCTGAGTCTCGACGAACCGATCCCGCACGACGGCCGGCCCCTCGGGGCCGGTCTTCGCGTTCGGCGCACTTCGCGACGACGCCGTAGGGTTCGATCCCCATGGGTACCCCGACTGCCGCCTTCTCGCTGCACATCCGTGTGCGCCTCGACAACACACCAGGATCGTTGGGGCGCCTCGCAGTGGCGATCGGCGACGCCGGCGGCAACATCACCCAAATCGAGGGATTCGACGTCCGGGGAGAGTTCCTCGACGAGGACGTCGTCATCAACTGCGAGAGCGAAGCGCATCAAGAACAGGTGCAGGATGCGATCCGTGGGCTCGAGGGTGTCGAGATCACGCATTGCCGTGACCGCACCTACGAGATGCACGATGGCGGCAAGATCGAGGTCCTCGCCCGCATGCCCATCCGGGATCGTGAAGACCTGTCGATGGCCTACACGCCAGGCGTCGCCCGCGTGTGCATGTCGATCCACGACGACGATGCGCTCAGCCACGATCTGACGATCCGAAAGAACACGGTCGCCATCGTCTCCGACGGCACGGCGGTGCTCGGCCTCGGCGACATCGGTCCGGCCGCCGCCATGCCCGTCATGGAGGGCAAGGCGCTGCTGTTCAAGAACTTCGCCGGCGTCGACGCGTTCCCGATGTGCATCGACGTCGACGGTTCGGCCGATGCCATCGTCGAGACGGTCGAGCGCATCGCTCCGACGTTCGGTGGCATCAACCTGGAAGACATCGCAGCGCCGGTGTGCTTCGAGGTCGAAGAGCGGCTCAAGGCCAGCCTCGACATCCCGGTGTTCCACGACGACCAGCACGGCACTGCGGTCGTCGTCCTCGCCGCCCTGCAGAACGCACTGAAGCTGACCGACAAGAAGATGGGCGACCTGCGGGTCGTCATCGCCGGCGTCGGTGCCGCCGGCGTGGCCTGCGGCAAGATCCTTCTCGAGGCCGGCGTGGCCGAGATCATCGGCGCCGATCGCCAGGGGGCGATCTGGGAAGGTCGAGAGAACCTCAACCCGGCCAAGCAGTGGTTCGCCGAGAACACCAACCGCGACCGCCGCAAGGGCGCCGTGGGTGAGTTGCTCGCCGGCGGCGACGTGTTCATCGGCGTGTCCGGACCCGGCATCATCGAGGCCACCGATCTCGACCGCATGAACAAGGACCCGTTCGTGTTCGCGTTGGCGAACCCGGACCCGGAGATCCGGCCCGAGGAAGCCAAGGGTCGAGCGGCGATCATCGCCACCGGTCGCTCGGACTTCCCGAACCAGATCAACAACGTGCTCGCCTTCCCCGGCATCTTCCGGGGCGCGCTCGACGCCGGTGCGACCGACATCACCGAAGGCATGAAGCTGGCGGCCGCCGAGGCGATCGCCGAGTCGATCGCCTACGACGACCTCGAGCCCGAGTTCATCATCCCGTCCGTGTTCGACGCGACCGTGGCGCCGCGCGTTGCGGCTGCGGTGGCCGAGGCTGCGCGGGCCGACGGCGTCGTTCGCTCGAAGGGCTGAAGCCGCCGACCCGCCGTCGTCGTGGGGTCGTGCGAGAGGAGTGAACATGACTCGAGACCGCCCGCCGCCCGACGACGCGTTCCATCTGCAGTGGCCCGGCGCCGATGACGGCGACGACGGCGAGGCGCCGGCAGCGCCAGAGGCCGAGGCCGATTCGTTCGTGACAGCACTGTGGCCCGACGACGAACGCGACGACCCGCGCAGGGACGAACGCGAGGTCGAGGAAGCTGCGCCCGTTCGGGAGCCGAGACCGCAGGTGCGGCCGAGGCCCGTCGACGAGCGGAAGCCGGCAGTCCCGGACGACAAGCCCCGCACCCGGCTCCGAGTGCGCCTCCGGCGACCCCCGGAACGTGACTGATCGGCCTATCCGGGCGAGAGCTTCGAACGGAGGTCGGGGCGGCTCGAGTGCACGGCCACCCAGTTGACGTACTCGAAGCGTTCGAGGCTCAGGTTGTACGGCTGGAAATCCACGTGGTCGGGGAGGAGTGGCCCGAGCTCGAAGCCGAGCGGCTGGAGCAGCTCGTAGAAGTCGATGATGAGGAAACGGCTCAACGCAGCGACGACGCCGTATTCGAACTGGATGGCGCCGACCCTGCCGGCGCCGAGCGCGTCGAGGAAGCCTCGGAGCACGTTGGGCTCCTCGCCCTCGACATCGATCTTGAGCAGGTCGACGCGGTCGATGTCGGTGGACTCGAGGTACTGGTCGCCGGTGATCACGTCGACCACCACCTCGTCGTGGGGCAGCGAGTGGGGAAACGCCGTGGCGGTCGTGGTCAACGCGGGGTTGTCCGGGTAGTAGTGCACCGTGACGGACCCGGGTTCGCTCCCCAGGCCGATTCGGTTCAACGCAACCCGGTCGCTGCCACCGAGATTGGCGGCGAACGTGTCTGCGGTGGCCGGCAGGATCTCGAAGGCATGGACGGCCGCGGCGCCGCGGTCGATGGCGATCTCCGACCACTCGCCGACGTTCGCCCCGACGTCGAGCACCACGGCACCGGGAGCGACGCGTCCGAGCAGCCAGGCTTCGCCGTTCACCGACATGTCGTAGCTGCGAGCGGCGCCGTCGACGGTGTGGACGAACGGCCTGGCGATGCGAGCGAGCCCGCGGACGATGCGGTTGTCTCGCCGCCGCCCCAGCTCACGACTCGCTCGATCGAGATGGGGGAGGATCCCCCGCAACCTGGAATCGGACATCGACGGGACCGTAGCTGGCAGATCGCGACCGAGCGCGCCCGCTCAGACGCGCTCGAGCCACATCGTCGTGCCGTGCAGTCCGGACCGGACGTGCGCCGGATCCTCGAACACGGCGACGGCGTCGTCGAGGGGATCCCAGTGGCTGGCGAACCAGCCGGGGAAGTGGACGCGCCATCGGGGGTCGCCGGCGAGCAACATCACGGCCAGGAGGTACTGCTCGCCGTAGAAACGCTCGCCCCAGGTCTCCGGGTAGTCCCACGGCAGGACGATGTCATCGAGCCCCACGAGGACGCCCGGCGGGACGGTCGGGAGGAACTCGAGGAAGGCGCGGAT
>JAPKDO010000110.1 GCA_028822535.1 Acidimicrobiales bacterium | reverse complement strand
GGACGAGGACGTCGCCCGCAGCCTCGGGAAGAACGTGTACGGCTACAAGCTCCAAGCGCTGGTGCTCGGTGGTGTCCTCGCCGGCCTGGGCGGCGTCATGATGGCCCTGGGTTCCAACACCGTCAACGCCAACACCTTCGCCCCGCAGGTGACTTTCTTCCTCTACGCCGCACTGATCCTCGGCGGTGCAGCGACCCGCATCGGCCCCATCATCGGGGCCATGTTGTTCTGGTTCATCCTCGCCAGCGGGCAGACGGCACTCGCCGAGGCGGGCGAGGCCGACCTCCTGCCCGGCATCCTCTCGGACTCGACGGCGCAAGGCGCGTTGGCGTTCGCGATGGTCGGTGTGGGGCTCATCGTGTTGATGGCGTTCCGGCCCGAGGGCATCTTCGGGAACCGTGAGGAGATGGAACTCGGTGACTGACCTCGCGCAACCGACCTACCCACGGCCGGATTCGACCGGCTGGTCCGAGGATCCCGGGGCGGCGAAACCCGACCCCATCCTCGTGGTCGAGCAGCTGCGGCGCAGCTTCGGTGGCCTGACCGCCGTCGACGTGGACCACCTCGAGATCCAACGACACGCGATCACCGCCCTCGTGGGCCCGAACGGCGCCGGCAAGACCACGCTGTTCAACCTGTTGACCGGATTCGACCGGGCGGACGAAGGCCAGTGGACGCTGGACGGGACCGGGCTCTCCGGGAAGTCTGCGTACAAGATCGCACGATCCGGCATGGTGCGCAGCTTCCAGTTGACCAAGTCGCTCGCTCGCCTCACCGTCGCCGAGAACGTCGCGCTCGCCGCGACGGACCAGACGGGTGAGCGCTTTCTCGGTTCGCTGTTCGCCGGCCCGGTGTGGAAACGCCAAGAACGCGAGCAGCAGGACCGCATCGACGAGCTGTTGACCCGCTTCAAGCTCGATCACGTGCGGAACGACTTCGCCGGCACGCTCTCGGGCGGGCAGCGCAAGCTCCTCGACATGGCCCGAGCGCTCATGGCCGACCCGGCGCTGGTGTGTCTCGACGAGCCCATGGCCGGCGTGAACCCGGCGCTCACGCAGTCTCTGCTCGGCCACATCAAAGGGCTTCGCGACGACGGGCTGAGCGTCGTCTTCGTCGAACACGACATGGACGTGGTCATGGAGATCAGCGACTGGGTCGTCGTCCTGGCCGAGGGTCAGGTCATCGCCGAGGGCACCCCAGCCGCCATCGGACGCAACCGCCGGGTGATCGAGGCCTACCTCGGTTTCGAGCCAGGAGCGGAGACATGAGCGACACCAGCCGACTCGCCCTCGAGGCCGACGACCTCGTCGTGGGCTACCTCCCCGGCGTCGACATCCTGCGAGGCTGTTCGATCGACGTGGCCGACGGCGAACTCGTGGGCATCATCGGCCCCAACGGTGCCGGCAAGTCGACGCTGATCAAGTCGCTCTTCGGTCTGGTCCCGGTGCGCAAGGGATCCGTCCACCTCGACGGCGAGGACATCACGTCCCGCAGCGCCCACGAACTCGTCGAAGCCGGCGTCGGCTACGTCCCCCAGGTCAACAACGTCTTCCCGAGCCTCACCATCACCGAGAACCTGGAGATGGGCGCCTACGCGAAGCCCGACCGCTTCGACGAACGGTTCGAGGTCGTGACCGAACTGTTCCCGCTCCTGCGGGAGCGGCGAACGCAGGCGGCGGGCTCCCTGTCGGGCGGTGAGCGACAGATGCTGGCCATGGCCAGGGCGCTGATGACCGACCCCCAGGTGCTCCTCCTCGACGAACCGTCCGCCGGCCTGTCGCCCCTGTACCAGGGCGAGGTGTTCGAGCGGGTCAAGGGGATCAACGCCGCCGGGGTCAGCGTGCTCATGGTCGAGCAGAACGCCCATCGCTGTCTCCAGATCTGCGACCGCGCCTACGTGCTCGACCAGGGGCAGAACGCCTACACGGGTACCGGCGTCGAGCTCCTGAACGACCCGAAGGTCATCGAGCTCTACCTCGGGACGCTCACCCGTTCTCGCTGAGAACGCGAAACGGGAGCCGCACCCGAAGGTACGACTCCCGTCTGCAGTGCTCAGCGAGCCGGCCGACGCCCGGCGGGCGCCGACCGACCCGTCAGGTCAGAGCTCGACGTCGATCGAGTCGACGATCTCGATCGCACCGTCGGTGAACACACCGATGGCGTAGCGACCGGCGGACGGATCGCCCACTTCGTCGAGGTCGACGGCGCCGCTGGCACCGTTGTAGTTCACGGCTTCGCCGCCACGGATCGCTTCGGCGCAGTCTGCGTAGTTGTCGCATTCCTCGCCGTCGCCGCCGGTGACGTCGATGGCGGCCTCGATGATGGCGTCACCGTCGGTGGCCGTGCCGGCCTGCTCCACGGCGAGCGCCATGATGATGGCGCAGTCGTAGGCCTGACCGCCGTAGATGAAGTTGCTGTCCGTCGAGTCGGCGATGCGCTCGTTGAAGTCCTCGCCGCCGGCAGCACCGATCACGGTCATGCCGTCGATCACGTTGGCGTCGCTCTCGTCGACCTGGGCCACGAAGGTCGGGCCGAAGACGCCGTCACCACCGTAGATCTGGTCGGCGGTGACACCCTGCTCGAGGAGGCCGGCCACGATGTCGCCGCCCTCGTCGAAGGAGATCAGGACGATGGCGTCGGGGCTCGCAGCCACGAGCTGGTCGACCTCGGCGGTGAAGTTGTCGGCCTCGGGGTTGTACGAGACGTTCGCCGCCACGGTCGCACCCTGATCGCCGAGCGCGGTCTCGACCAGTCCGCCGAGCGCTTCGCCGTAGTCGTCGGCGCGGGACACGATGGCGACCGATTCGTTGCCGTCGGCGATCACGCGGTCAGCGATGATCGGGGCGACGGCCTCGTCCGGCGGAACCGTTCGGAAGTAGTAGCCGGCGTTGTCCTGGTCGCTGAACGCCGGGGACGTGTTCGACGCCGAGCACTGCGGGATCTTCTCACCGAAGAGATCACCGATGAACTCCTGGGACGAACCGGAGGAGGCAGCACCGACGATCACGTTCGCGCCTTCGGCGACGAGGCGGTTGGCCGTCTCCTTGGCGATCTGGGGCGTCTCGCCCTCGTTGCCCTCGAGCAGGGTCACGTCAGATCCGAGCACGCCGCCACCGGCGTTGATGTCTTCGATCGCGAGCTTCACACCCTCGATCTGGGGCGGGCCGAGGAAGCCCAGCGGGCCGTCCTGCGGGAGCACGTAGCCGACCGTGAGGCCTTCACCGTCGCTGGGCGCCGGCGACTCGTCGCCGCCGTCCTCCGTCGTGGGGCTGGCATCGCCGCCGTCGTCATCGTCACCACAGGCGGCAGCGACGAGCGCCAGTCCGGCCAGCAGCGCCATGAGACGCATCCATTTGGTCCTTCGCATAGTTGCCCTTCCTCAGTCCTACAGGGGCCAGGTGGCCCGATCGTGCCGGGCAACACCTGTATCTCGACTCATGACGGGGTGTCGTCGTGAGCGACGACGATCGTAGATCACTCCTCGACGATGTCGCGGGTGTCGACGTCAGCGCACACCCACCGCGTCGAACACCTCGCGGAGCGAACCGGTCATACCGGTCACGAATGCGCCGAACTCGGCGTAGATCGCGGAGGCCTCGTCATAACGCATCGTGTAGACGACCTCCTTGAGGTCGTCGGGATGTTGCGCGAAGAGCGTGACGCCCCACTCGAAGTCGTCGATGCCGGTCGATCCGGTGATGACCTGCAGGATGCGGCCGGCGAAGGTCCGTCCCGACTTGCCGTGCTCGAGCATCAGTGCGTGGCGGTCGTCGTAGGGCAGCGTGAACCAGTTCTGGTCGACGTTGCGCCGCTTCGACATCGGGTAGAAGCAGAAGGCCGGCTTGCCCTCGGGCGGGAGCTGGGGATGCAGACGCATCTGTTTCATCTCTTCGGGCACGCCCTGTGCGTACTCGGAGATCTCGGTGAGCGAGACGTAGCTGTCGACCAACTCGAGGCCGGCGGCGGTCAACTCGGTCTGGAGCTGACGGAGACGCCACTGGTCGTCGCCGAGCGCCATGAAACCGAGGTCGGCCTTGTGTCCGAGCACGGCGACGGGAACCACCTGGTAGCCGTCGGCCTCGGCGCTGCGGACGGCGGCCTCGATCTCGTCGGCTGCGGCCAACGGCCCGACCGAGAAGAAGAGGTGGAGGACGGATTCGCCCACGGAGGGAGTGGATGGTGCAGGGGTGGTCACGGAAGGAATCGCTCTCGTCGGGAACGGGTGGGGAGCTCACACTGGTCGAACTTGCCGAACAGGCGGTAGCGGGAGGCGGCGATGGCCGTGTACGCGGCATCGGCGACGCGCTTCGGGGCGATCCGGATGCGCGCAACCACGGGAGCGAGGCGGGCGGTCGTCTGTCCCTGCGGCGGGGCGAAGTGCAGGATCCGGTCCTTGTCGAGCCCCATCAGGGACCGGACGCCACGGTGACGGAGCCCGCAGACCCCGTCGTACAAGACGAGGTACGGCGGGAGATCGGACAGATCTCCCGCGTCGGCGCGGGGATCGACGGCGGTCATGTCGCCGACGCTAACGCCGCATCAGCGTTCCGTGACAGTGACGGTGGCGTTGTAGTCGGGGACCTGCGACTTCGGCTCACGGTGGTCTGGACCCGCCGGGAGCAGGACGTTGCCCTCCGGCCAGTGCACCTGGAGGCTTCCGCGGGCGAGGCGGGTGCAGTGGAGCGTGCCGTCGTAGGAGCCGGTCGACGATTCGAGTCGCACCGCCGCGCCGTCGCTCAGCCCGAGATCGGCGGCGTCGGCGTGATCGATGTAGACGGCGTCCCGGCCGGCACCGGTCAGTGGGTCGACCTCGGCGTGGACCATCGAGTTGAACTGCTTGCCGCGGCGGGTGGCCACGGTGAACGTTCCCGATTCCGGTGCGACGAGGTCCGGGGCGAGGACGGTGAAGCGCGCACGGCCGCTCGGCGTCGGGAACCGGCCGTCGGCGCAGAGGTGGCGGCCGCCGTACTGCACCTGATCGCCGGTGTCGCGCAGATGCTGGATGCCTTCGTAGGCCGGTACCACTGCCGCGATCTCGGCGCGGAGGTCCCGGTTCGTCGGCCAAGAGAACCGTGGCCGCAGTTCCGGACGGACCCGGGTGGCGACGTCGGCGAACAGGCGCCACTCGCTACGGGCCTCGCCGACTCGACGGGGGATCTCGGGAGAGAAGGCGATCCGTCGTTCGGTCGTCGTCGACGTGCCCCCTCCCTCCTGCTCGTAGCGCGTCAGCACCGGCAACAAGATGACGTCGTCGCCGTCCTCGAGCATCTGGGACGACATCACGATGTCGGCGTGCACACGCAACGGGATGCGTGCCATCGCCGCGTCGACCCGGGGCGGGTCCGGGAGCACCTCCCGGAAATTGCCGCCGGACGTCCACAGCACGTCGATGTCGCCGCGTTCGGCCGCATCGAGCATCTCGGGCGCAGTGAGGCCAGGGTCGGACGGGACGTCGAATCCCCAGAGCTCCGACAGCTCGGCGGCGTTGTCCGCGTCGACTGCTCGCCCGCCGGGGAACGCCGTCGCATACGCGCCCATCTCGGCGCCGCCCTGCACGCCGGAGTGCCCGCGTATCGGCATCAGTCCCGCGCCGTTGCGCCCGACGTTGCCCCGAGCGAGGGCCAGGTTCACGATGGCCTGCACGCCCGACACGGCGTCGGCGTGCTGGGTGATGCCCATCGACCAGGTGAGGATCGCCGACGATGCGTCGGCGTATTCGCGGGCGAACGCCTCGACGATGGCCGGTTCGACCCCGGCGGCGACGCACAGGTCGGTGTGCGACTGATCGGCGAGTGCGTCGACGACATCGTCCCAACGCTCGGTGTGATCGGCGACGAAGCGCTCGTCGACGGCGTCCCACTCGATGAGCTTCTGCAGGACCGCGTTCGCCAGCGCGACGTCGCCACCGGGCCGCACGGGCACGTGCAGGTCGCAGATCTGCGTGCCGAACAGGAACGACTCGACGGTGGACGGCACCCAGTAGCGGTCGAGGCCCGGCTCGAGATAGGGGTTCACGACCACGACACGCAGGCCGTTCTTCCGGGCCAGGTAGAGGTGCTTCATGAACACCGGCTGGTTGTTGGCCGGGTTGGTGCCCCACAGGATCAACAGGTCGGACTCCAACACGTCGGTCAGCGAGCACGTGGTCGCCGCCACGCCGACGGTCTCCTTCAGTCCGCTGGTCGACGGGGCGTGGCAGACGCGCGCCGCCGAGTCGATGTTGTTGGTACCGATCGCACGGACCGCCTTGGCGGCCGCGTAGTAGACCTCGTTCGTCAGCCCACGGCTGGTCAGGTACACCGCGCTGCGGTCGGGCCCGGCGTCGCGGAGACCCGTGGCCAATGCGCCCAGCGCCTCTTCCCACCCGATGGGTCGGAAGCCTGGTTCGCCTCGTCGGCGACGCATCGGTACGCCGAGGCGGCCCATGTCGCGGAGCTCGGCACCCGACTTGCGCCGCAGGGGCTCGACGTCGCTCAACAGGGCAGGGTCGACGGGATCGCCGGTGTTGAGTTCGAGCAGGCGAAGCCGCGTCGTGCAGAGGTGGATGCCGTCCATCGTCCAGTCGTGCAGCCCGGCGACGCCGAGGGCGCAGCCGTCGCACACGCCCTTGGTCAGGACGTCCCACGCGTACTTGGGATGGTTGCTGTTGGCGATCGCGGTCCGGAGCATCTCCTTTTCGTGCCGTGGCTTCTGCAACCCGATCCCGTTGATGTGCGTGACCGAGACCCAGTGTTCGGGGTTCCAGCCGCGGAACTGCTCCTCGAGACTCACTGCTCGACCGCTCCTTCGAAGATCCGTGCTCGGCCATCGGAGGCCCATCCGATGAGCGTGATGCGAGCGATGCGCGCCGCTTCGACGGCGAGCGATGTCGGCGCGCCCTTGGCCACGACGAGGGTCACACCGGCCGCCCACGCCTTCTGGACGATCTCGAACCCCACCCGCCCGCTGACCGCCAGGCCCAGGTCGGGTGCGGGCATCGCTCCGGCGAGCAACCGCTCCCCCACGACCTTGTCGACGGCGTTGTGGCGCCCGACGTCCTCGCGGAGCACCACCACCTCGCCATCGCGGTCGAAGAGCGCCGCTGCATGCACGGCCCCGGTGGCCGCGAAGATCGGTGCGTCGGCGAGCAAGCGCTCCGGCGCGTCGAACACGAGCGACGCTGAGAACGGTTCGACGACCGGCAGCGGGTGCAGTCGGGTCCGGAGTTCGTCGACGGCGGTCGTGCCGCACAGCCCACACGCCGACGACGTGACGCCGAGGCGAGGTTCGGGAATCGGTGCACGGCCGCCCGTGCTCACCGTGACCACGTTGAACTCCGATTCGACCACGGCGCCGGGGCCGTCGCCCCGGCAGTACTTCACCGACCGGACCGTGGCCTCGCCGAGTAGGCCGTCGCTCAGACAGAACCCGGCGGCGAGCGCGAAGTCATGACCGGGGGTGCGCATCGTCGTCCCGACGAGGTTGCCGTCGAGGCGGATCTCGAGCGGCTCCTCGACCGCGACCTCGTCGGGGCCACGGGATGCGCCGGCGGCGTCGATCTCCGTCGTCAGGATGCGGTTGGTGCGGCCACGGGTCATGTGTCGATCCACCCTAACGACGGGTCCGCCAGGCAGGACTCCGATGGATCGACACCGAAGATTGCAGGAACGCCAGAGGGGACACCACAGGAGATGCAGGGAAGAATGCTTCGCAGTGCACGCATCGCGTCGGTTTGTGCCGGGGCGGTCGTCCTGTTGGTCGCATCGGTCGTCGGGCCTCCGACCGCTGTCGCCGACACCGCATCCATCAATGTCCCCGTCGCCCACATCGAGGGTCGCGGCCACGGCCACGGCGTCGGTATGTCGCAATGGGGCGCGTACACGCTCGCCGCACAGGGTGCATCGGCGGCCGAGATCCTCGCCACGTTCTATCCCGGGACCCAGTTGGGAGCCGCCGGCGGCGAAGTGGTGGTCCCCGTCGAACAACGCGACACGGTGCAGGTGCAGTTCCCCACCGGCGGCGAGGTCCGTTCGTCCCGCAGCGGCGACCAACAGCCCGGCTTCCCCGTCCAGGTCGCCCCCGGCGGGATCGTGGACCTCGTGCGCGACGGCGAGGGATACCGGGTCGTGGGCGGGACCGTGGCGCCGCTGAACACCGACGCCACCGCGTACAGCGCACGACAGAGCGAGTGCTTCCTCATCTTCTGCCCGCCCGACGACGGCGACAGCGGCGATGGTGGCGATGGTGGCGACAGCGGCGGATCGACCACGACGACCACGCCTCCCGCCCCCGACGCGCCACCCCCGTCCGAAGACGACGGAAGCAGCGGCACCGGTGACGGGCCCGACAGCGGGCAGAGCCCGACGACGACGACCACGCCTGCCGATCCGACATCTCCGACCCCCGTGTGGGCGATCTCCTCCGACGGCGGCCCGCTCCACGCCGTTGGCCGTGGGCGGACGTATCGAGGCGTTCTCGAGTTCACCGGTGGGCCCGGTGCAGCACGTCTGCGCAACCACGTCGACGTGGAGCAGTACGTGAAGGGCATGGCCGAGGTGCCGGGCAACTGGCCGGCCGCAGCGGTGCAGGCCCAGGCCATCGCTGCTCGGACATTCGCACTCCGGGCCATGGCCGCCGGAGGCGAGATCTGCGACAGCGAATCATGCCAGGTGTACACCGGCGTCGCCGGCGAGTCGCCGGGCCAGAGCGCAGCGGTCGATGCCACCGCCGGCTCGGTCGTCCTCCACAACGGCGGCTATGCCTCCACCTTCTACAGCGCCTCCGGTGGCGGCGTGAGCGCCACCATCGCCGAGGGATTCGGATCATCAGGCGACGTGTCGTACCTCCAGGCCAACGAGTACCCGACCGCGAATCCGAAGCCCTACGACCTCGACATCGCGTTGACCGACGTGGCCGGACGCCTGGGCTACCCGGGCACGATCGAGGACATCCGGGTCGACGAGGTGGGGCCGTCAGGACGTGCGCTGCGGATGACCGTGACCGGCGACGCCGGCGACCTCGACGTCGACCCGCAGGACTTCCGGCGCCGACTCGGCCTCCGCTCGACGCTGTTCACCGTGACCACGTCCGAGGCCGAGGAACCGCCGCCGCCGCCGGAGGAGGACGCCGACCCAGGCGTCGTCGGACAGACCGTCTCGACGGCCGATCTCGGCGCCGTCCAGACGGTCGCCCCCACCCGGAGCACCGATCGGCTGCTCAGCTCCCCACTGCCGACGTTGGTCGACGACGCTCCCGGGCCACCGCTCGCCCTCGTCGTCGTGGCGCTGGCGATGATCGCCACCATCTCGCTCACCGCCACGGCACACGTCGGCAGCCGGCGGCGCCTGCACCCGCTCTTCGCGCTCGCGACGGTGGTGGCCGACGTCTCGGGCGGCGTCACCCGCGCGGCGGTCCGCTCCGGGATGCGGACCGCCGGAGCAACGCTCGTCACAATGGCGACGTGGATGCTCCCGCGCCGCTGACACCCAGACGCACCGTCGTGCGGGGGCTGCTGCGTCGGTGCCCGATGTGTGGGAACCGCGGCATGTTCGACGGATGGTTTGCGCTGCGAGACCGCTGTCCCACCTGCAATTACCCCACGACCCGGGTCGACGACCAGTGGATCGGCGCCTTCGGCATCAACATCATGGTCACGTTCACGTTGCTGGTGTTCGTCATCGCTGCAGGCTTCACGGTCACCTACCCGAACCCACCCATCCCCGTGTTGATGACTCTCACCGTGGCCGTGGCCGTCGTCGTGCCCGTCGGCTTCTATCCGATCTCGAAGTCCTTGTGGTCGGGGATCGACCTGGCGATGCGCCCCCCGGAACCCGACGACGACATCGACCCGAGATTCCTCCCGCCCACCGGGCGCTGAACCCCCGGGTCCGGAACCGTTCGGACTACGACATCGACGCGACGTGGGCGAAGTCGTTGAACCGGACGATTCCCCACCGGCCGCGACGCCAGTCGCCGAGCGAGTCGTCGAGCACGAACTCGGTCATCGACGTGTTCGTCGCCACCAGCCACGCGACGTCGGCATCGACGGCGACGTCGAGGTGATGCATCATGGCGTGGGCGATCACGCCGCCGTGGCAGGCGATCACGACCGTCTCGCCGACATGGGCCTCGGCGATGCGATCCAACGAGACGCGCACCCGTTCCCGCATCCCTGTCCACGACTCGGCATTGGTGATCTGGTGGAAGTCGGGGTCCCATCCGGTCCCGAAGCGCGTGGGCCAGCGTTCCTCGATCTCGGACCAGGTGAGCCCGTCGGCGTCACCGGGATGCAGTTCACAGACCCCGCAATCGACGATCGGCTCGGCATGACCGATCGCCGGGCCGATGATCGATGCCGTCTCCATCGCCCGGGCCATCTGCGACGAATAGAGCGCACCGACACGGCCGAGTTCTCCCGAACGCAGGCGCTCGGCCAACGCCCCGGCCTGCTAACGACCGAGGTCCGACAGACCGGCGCAGGCGTCGTGGCCGGCCAAGAAGCCGCCGGCCTGTGCCGCCGACTCGCCGTGTCGGACGAGGACGAGACGTGTGGCCATACCACGATCCTACGGACGCGCCCTCGGGCCGCCCGGCGGGAATGTGGACACGCCGGTACGATCCGCCCGCATGCTCCGGCACCGAGTCGCCACCTTCGCGTCGATCGTGGTCGCGGCCGGCGTCACCCTCCTCGCCGGCACCCCGGATGTCGGCGCCCAGGCATCGCCGGACCCGACGTACTCGGTCGCCACCGAGACACTCGACGCGGCGCTCGACTGCGACGCGTTCACCCATCCCGACAAGGAACCGGTGCTGCTGGTCCACGGCACCTTCACCTCGGGCCACGAACAGTGGGACTGGAACTACGGGGTCCTGCTACGCGAGACCGGACACGACGTCTGTGTCGTCACCTATCCGGACCGAGGGCTCGGCGACCAACAGACCAGCGCCGAATACATCGCCCGGGCCGTACAGCGGATCCATGCGGAGTCGGGCCGCAAGGTCGACATGGTCGGCCACAGCCAGGGCGCCTCGATGCCGCGCTGGGCCGTCAAGTGGTGGCCATCCGTGCAGGAGGCGCTCGACGACTTCGTCCTCCTCGCCGGCCCCGTAC
Source organism: Acidimicrobiales bacterium (assembly GCA_028822535.1). GTDB lineage: Bacteria > Actinomycetota > Acidimicrobiia > Acidimicrobiales > Salinilacustritrichaceae > Salinilacustrithrix. The sequence goes on along the minus strand of JAPKDO010000110.1, from coordinate 991 downwards.
ACGGGACCAGCCTCGTCTCGGGTGCCCTCCCGACGGGGATGCCGCCGGCGTTCTTCCAGTTCGATCCTTCGAGCGAGTTCGTCCGAGTCCTGAACGAGGGTGACGAGACGCCCGGGGCAGTTGACTACACCTCGATCTACACCCGCTACGACGAGCTGGTGCAGCCGGTCGATCCGCCGACGGCAGCGCTCGACCCCGGTCTGGACAATCCGAAGGTGGCCAACATCCTCCTCCAGGACGTGTGCCCGGGGAACGTGTCCGACCACGTGACCATCGGCACCATCGACCGTCTCACGCAGATCCTGACGCTCGACGCCCTCGACAACGACGGCCCCACGGACGTCGGCCGGGTCGGGGTCGATCCACTGCTGTGCGCGCTCGAGGGCCTCTACGTCGTTCCGGACACCTTCGTGAACCTGGTCGACCAGTTCGAGCGATCGGCGGCGGGCGGTCTCCCCGGAGTCGAACTCGTCACCGAGGAACCGGCCCTGCGGGACTATGCCGTCGGAAGCCCCGACACGGACGACGCAGGTCCGGGCGACGCCGACACGCCCACTGCTCCCGACACGGCAGTGCCGTCCACCGCTGACACGGGCGCGCCCGTCGCAGTCGTGACGCCCTCGACGGCGTCGCGCAGCGAACGGACACTGGCGGCCACCGGTCGGGCGATCCCGATCCTCGCCGCCGGCGTGGCGATCGGCGTGGCGCTGCTGTTGCGGATGGGGCGGTCGAGGCTCGACGATCTCCCGCCCGATGACCGCCGCTCCGATGCTGGATCGCCCGACGTCGACCCCTCGGACACCGACGGCTGATCCGGACGCGGAACGAGCGCCCCGCAGGGCGCTCGTTCCGGCGTTGATGCTGATGGGCCGGTCGGTGACCGGCGACAGCGGGCGACTCCTAGAAGTCGTCCATCCCGCCCATGCCGTCGTCGCCACCCTCGGGCTTGTCGGCGATGACGGCTTCGGTGGTGAGGAACAGCGCCGCGATC
>JAPKDO010000109.1 GCA_028822535.1 Acidimicrobiales bacterium | reverse complement strand
ACTGCGACTCGGGGTCGTCCCCGTCCCGGATCGCCACCCCGCACAGCATGCGACGCATCGTGCGAGCTGGATCGCCCCCGAGTTCGGCATCGGCGACGCCGGGCTCCTGGAAGTAGACGATGTAGAAGAAGTGGTCGGCGAAGATCTGGCGCATCATCTGCACGGGCGGCCGAACCGACCGGGGTGGGAATGGCACGCTCATGCCGACGACACCGTTCACCCGGTCGGGATGGAGCAGCGCCATCTGCCACACGACCATCGACCCCCAGTCGTGACCGACGAACGTGGCGTCGACCGCACCGACGTCGTCGAGCAGGCCGGCCAGGTCGTCGGTCAGGTGGACGATGTCGTAGTCGGTGACGTCGTCGGGTCGCGACGACCGCCCGTAGCCGCGCTGGTCGGGCGCGAGCACCCGGTAGCCGGCATCGGCGAGCACCGCGATCTGGTGGCGCCACGAGTAGGCGAGTTCGGGGAACCCGTGGGCGAGCACGACGACGGGACCGTCGGCCGGCCCGGCGTCGAGCACGTGCAGGTCGACCCCGTTGGTGGCGATGGTGCGTGCGGGCGTGGTCACGACGGCTGGCTCACGACTTCGGGTTCACGAACCAGCGCGCCTCGTGCACGAGGTCGACCCAGCGGTCTTCGTGCGTCGAGTCGACCAGGACCCATTCGCGGAATACCTTCTCTCCTGGGCCGAACGGCTGCCCGGTTCCCTCGGCGACGAGCTCGCTCACGCGCGGGGCCGGAAGCTTGAGCACGGCATGGCCCGACTCGTGGTGGGGCGGCGACGCGAGACCTCAGGCAGCCATCGAACCGAGATCGGCGTCGGCCAGGTAGGCCAGCGCCACGTCGGTGCGACCCTCCTCCGACGGGTGGTAGTCCCGACGCAGGTAGCGGGGCACCGCACCCGTGAGCATGCCGATGGTCGGCAGGCGACCCTGGCGACCGGCGCGCACGAAACGCCAGGCGCTCGCCCGACCGCGCCGGACGGCCGGGTCCTTGCGCAGCAGGTGGTCGGTCCCGGCGATCCACAGCGAGAACATGCCGATGAAGACGATCACCATGAACGCCACGCGACGCAGTTCGCCGCCGCCGAGAGCCCGGTAGGCGTCGAAGGCCACGCTGCGGTGCTCGACCTCCTCGGCGCCGTGCCAGCGCAACAGCTTCATCATCTCGGGGTCGGCGCCGGCGTCGTCGAGGCCGCGTGAGACGACGATCCACCACCCGAGGACCGCCGTGAAGTGTTCGATCGCCGCGACGCCGGCCAACTGGTCCAACAGGTAGCGGCGGGTCAGATAGCGCTGGACCGGACCGGGCAACCACGACGGCGCCTCCCCGGCCGGCACCCGGGAGAAGCCCCACTCGACGAAGCGGGTGAAGGGGCGGTGGTCGATGCCGTTGGCCTCGAGGTGGTCGAGCACGACGGTGTGGGCGCGGGCGTGCGTGGCCTCCTGGCCGATGAACGCCTTGACGTCGCGCGCCAGGGCGGGCTCCTCGACCAGCGGGAGCGCGTTGCGATACACGTCGCAGAACCAGCGCTCGCCCGCCGGGAGCAGGAGGTGCAACACGTTGGCGACGTGTGTGGTGTGCGGGTCGCCCGGCACCCAGTGGTTCGGTGTCGTCGAGTAGTCGAACGCCACCCGGCGCGGACGGAACTCGTGGGGCTCGCTCGATGCGGCGGTCGAGAGGGACTCGATGGCGGTCATGCGGCACTCCGGGTGCGGGAGGAGAAGTACTCGGACAGATGGCGGGCGACGTCGTCGGGGTGGGTCCGTGGGGACCAGTGACCGGCATCGATCTCGGTGCGGGTGAAGTCGTCGGCCCACTGTGCGGAGTGTGCGAGCACCGACGCGCTGACGTAGTTGTCCTTGCGGGCGACGAGCTGGTGGACGGGGACGCGCGCCGGTCGGATCTCTGGACTGCGCATCCGCCCGAAGATGTTCGTGCGGTACAGCGGGACGGCAGCGATGGCGTGCTGGGCGAGACCGGCGTCGGGGTAGCCGTCCTCGGGACGGATGCCCTCGGTGACGCGGAGCCAGCGACGGAACGCCGACGCCATACCGAGGCGCCACATGACGGTGCGGACGATCGGCACGCTGAGCACGAGCGTGTACAGCGACTTGGGTCCCTGCACGAGCGCCGCCTTCACGCTCGTTCGCATCAGGTGGCCGAGGTGGTCGAGGTTCGGACCCGACACCGTGGTGAACGTGACGACCCGGCCGTCGCAGGCATCGCCGGAGACGTACTCCCACCCCTCGACGCCACCCCAGTCGTGACCGACGAGGTGGACGGGTCGGCCGGGACTGACGGCGTCGATCACGGCGCCGATGTCGGCGGCCATCTTGTCGAGCGTGTAGGGCCGGTGGACCAACGCCGGGGTCGAATCGCCGACGCCGCGCACGTCGTAGGTGACGACGTGGTGACCCTCGGCGTGGAGACGGTCGGCGACGAGGTCCCACACGGCGTGCGAGTCGGGCCATCCGTGGACCATCACGATGCTCGGTCGGTCCGGCGTCGGCTCGCCCCGTTCGTAGAGCGCCAGCACGGCGGTCCCCGACAGGACGGTGGACGTCTTCACACCGGGCTCGGTCGTCGTCATGCCGGGACCCCCTCGGCCGTCGCCGGTGCACTGCGATGGTGCTGCCCGGCGCGGAGGAACTGGCCGGTGCGGCGGTCGGTGCCGTAGCCGTCGACGAACTCGCCTCGTCGGAACACGATCGATCCGGCGACGCACGTCGCCTCGACCGCGGCGTCGTTGCGGCGCACCATGCGGGACAGCCCCCCGAAGGCCGGCATCTCGGCCTCGTGGTAGTCGGCCATCGAGTCGTCGAGCCCGTCGGGGTCGATCACGACGAGGTCGGCTCGGTCGCCCTCGCGGAGGAAGCCGGCGTCGATGCCCATCCACTCGCCGAGTTCGCCGGTCAAGCGGTGCACGGCCCGCTCGATCGGCAGCACCGGCGCGCCCTTCGCCTCGGCGTCGCGCATGCGGCCGAGGAATCGCAGGCCGGTGTTGTAGAAGGCCATGTTCCGCAGGTGGGCGCCGGCGTCGGAGAAGCCGATCTGGATGCCGGGATCCGACGCCATGGTGTCGAGCACCTCGGGGCGGTGGTTGGCCACCGTCGTCCGCCAGCGGACATTCGCTCCGCCGTGTTCGACGATCAGGTCGAGGAACGCGTCGACCGGATGGATGTCGCGTTCGAGGGCGACGGCGCCGAAGCTCTTACCGATCGTCGACGCATCGGGACAGTCGACGATCTCGGCATCGTGCAGGTCCTTGTGCCACAGCCCGGGCATGGCTTTGTTGGCGTACTGGCGGCGGAACTTCCGTCGGTACTCCTCGTCGCGCATCAGTTCGTTGCGCTCTACCTCGTCTCGCAGGTGGAGGGCGGCACGGCCGGCACCGAGTTCCTCGAAGACCGGGAGGTCGATGCCGTCGGCGTACAACTCGAACGGGACGGGGACGTGCTGGAGCCGCACGTCGCACTTGAGGCGACGGTTGGCTCCGGCGATGGCGCGGCCGGCGTTGGCTCCGCCGGGAACCGACTTCGGGTCGGCGGCCACCAGCAGGCTCGTCTTGAGCGCCTTGCGACGCAGACCGATGCTCTCGCGGATGAACTGCAGGACGTTGATCGGCATGCGGGCGTCGGGTGCGCTCTGCAGGATCCGGTCGCGCCGGCGCAGCGTCTCGTTCAGGCGGCGGTACTCGCTCCACTTCGCATGCGTCGACGGCAGCGGGCGGGACCGGTAGCGGGTGCCCCCGACCTTGTCGAGCTTGGTGGTCATGGTCGACAGCCCGAGGAGGCCGGCGTCGAGCGCCTCGTCCAACAGCGCGTTCATGCGGGCGACCTCGGCCGGGGTCGCGTCGACGTCGGGGTCGACCGAGCGACCGAGGCCCATGACGTGGGCGCGCAGGTCCGAGTGGCCGAGGAAGCAGGTGACGTTGGGGCCCAACGGCATCGACTCGAGCGCGGCGACGTAGCTCGCCGGGTCGGTCCACGTGCGGCGCTCCTCGAGCGTTCGGATGACGTGCTCGTAGGGAACGGCCTCGACCCGGCTGAACATGTCGGCGGCGTCCTCGGGACCCGAGTAGATGGTCGAGAGTGAGCAACTCCCCATCACGATCGTGGTCACGCCGTGGCGCACCGACTCGCCGAGGCCGGGGTCGACGAGGATCTCTGCGTCGTAGTGGGTGTGGATGTCGACGAAGCCGGGCACGACCCACTTGCCCTCGGCGTCGATCACCTCGGGACACCCGTCGACGGGGAGCGCGTCGGTCGACACCTCGACGACGACACCGTCGCGAATCCCCAGATCGCGCACGACGCCGGGCGCGCCGGTGCCGTCGAACCACCGGCCCCGGCGGACGATGACGTCGAAGGGTTGCGTCTCGGGCATTTACCTACTGTAGGTAGATTAAGTATGCGAGGTCAACATGGCGTCGGTCACCACGACGGGACGTTGCAGTGTCAGACTCCGTCCATGCCCGTCGTCTTCGTCCACGGAGTGCCCGAGACCGATGCCATCTGGGATCCGCTCGCCGAACGGTTGTCGGTCGATCATGGCCACGACGTCATCCGCCTGATCCCGCCCGGCTTCGGCTCTCCGGTCCCGAACGACTTCGAACCCGTCCGGGCGTCGTACGTCGACTGGCTCGCCGCCGAACTCGAGTCGATCAACGGCGACATCGACCTCGTCGGCCACGACTGGGGCGCGGGCCACAGCTTCGGCGTCGTCACCACACGCCCGGAGCTCGTGCGGTCGTGGACGATGGACGTCGCCGGCCTCATGCATCCCGACTACGAGTGGCACGACATGGCTCAGCTGTGGCGCGCTCCCGAGATCGGCGAGGAGACCGTGGCCGGGATGATGGGCGCCAGCGTCGACGACAAGGTCACGCTGTTCGAGTCGCTCGGCATGCCGCCGGAGATCGGTCGCCAGGTGGCGCTGGCCAACGACGCGACCATGGGTCGCTGCATCCTGGCCCTCTACCGGTCGGCCGATCCCGAGGAACTCGCGAAGATCTGGGACGCGCTCCCCACGGCGGCGACCCGTCCCGGCCTCGTGTTGATGCCGACCGAGGATCACTACGCCGGCCCGCCCGAGTTCTCCCGCGATGTCGCCGAACGAGCCGAAGCGCGCACGGCAGAACTCGACGGCGTCGGCCACTGGTGGATGCTCCAGGATCCCGACCAGGCAGCCGCCACCCTCGACGCCTTCTGGTCCGACCTGCCCTGAGCCGCCTGCCCTAGGCGGGCCGCCTGCTCGCCGCGTACGCCATGCCGGCGCCGAGCACGATCAACGCGAGGGCGGCGGGCAGCATGGCGTCGACCGTCAACGAGCCCGTGTAGGCGAGCCCGCCGCTGGTGACCGGCGCGGCCGGTGGAGCCTGCGACGGCGAGCTCGATCCGGGAGCGGAGAGCGGCCCGTCGTCCGAGGACCCCTCGGGCCGGGTGACGACATCGCCCGCGACGAGGTCGGTGATCGCCGCGCCGTCGACGAGCCGTGCGGGGCCAGCGAACACCTCGATCTCGATGGCCGCGCCGTCGTCACGGACGACGACCGATCCGGGCGCGTCCACGGCGAGCACAGCACCGTCGGAGAGTTCGACCTCGATCCCACCCGCTTCGACGGTCGCGAACAGGGACCCGCATCGCACGACCACCGAGGACTTCGGCAGGACCCGCACACGCCCGGGAAGCCCGCACAGGTCGAAGTCGGACCGCGCACCGCTGGCGCCGGCTGCGGTGGTGAGGCGCACGCCGTCACCCCCCACGTCGACGACGGTGGGCACCAGCGTTCCTCGGTCGAGGATCGACCCGTGGGTCGTCCCCGACCGGTGCCGGTCGCTGAAGTGGTCCGAGACGGTTTCGGCATCGGACGCGAAGGTGATCCCGACCTTGCGTCCGTCGATCGCGTCGGCGATCCCGTCGCCATCCGTGTCGGGATCGACATCCACGGCGACGTCGTCGGAGACCTGGATCGGTTCGCCCACCTGGATGCGTACCGATGGCGACAACGCCAGGGCATCGACGACCGTGACGGCCTCGGACAGCGCGAGGAGGACCGAGGGTCGGGCCTGGACCGCTTCGGTGACGGTGATGGTCTCGTCGATGTTCAACCGCACGGACGGGGTCACGGCCGCCTCATCGGCGACGGTGACCGTCTCGGCGATGGAGATGACGACCGGCGGCGGGGGGACGTCGAAGCCGACGTCATCCGTGATCGACACGACCTCGCCGATGACGATGCCCACCGACGGCCGCAGCACGAGGTCGTCGGAGACCGTCACCTGCTCGTCGATCGAGATCTCGACAGGATCGATGACGGTCCCGGGCTCGACGGTCAGCGTCGGCCGGAACGGGAACACGTAGGCGTTGGTCGGGTCGTCGACCTCACGCACCGTGAAGGTGTACGTGTAGTCGCCGTCGTCGCCGGCGCTCGTGTCCCAGCGGAACGTGTCGGTGGTGACGTCGAAGGACCCGCCGGGGAGACCGTCCATCACGAGCTCGTACGGATCGCCCTCGGGATCGGTGATGGAGAGTTCGAGCACGAACAGGTCGCCGGCTTCGATCGTGGAGGGAGGGAACGCCACGAGGTCGACGACGGGCGGATGGTTCAGGTCGACGTCACCGTCGAGGTCCCACAGGACGGGCCGGTTGTCGGACTGGCCGACGACCCGACCGTCCTCGGTGATGGCGACGGCCTCGGCCGAGGTGCCGCCGGGAAGTGTGCCCAGATCGGTGGTGCCGTTCACCGCGTCCCAGACGAATGCTCGGCGGACGCCGCTCGCGGACGACGACGCGCCGCTCCACCCGGCCACCTGACCGAGTTCGTTCAGGTCCTCACCGGACCCGTTGAGGTCGCCGCCGAGCATGGGGATGACCACCGGCGTGGCGCTGGGGCTCGCCCAGTACGCGGGCTGCACGATGCCGTCTTCCGGGCTCACGGTCCCGACGAGCGCACCGGATGCGCTGATGGCGCGGGCGACGCCACCTCGGTCGGCCGCGACGCCCTGGAGGTCCTGGTACCCACCCGCCTCCGTCCACGTCCGCCCGCCGCTGGCGACGACGATCCCGTTGCCCGTCCCGCCGATGGCCGTCGGCCGGAAGGGCTGATTCTCCGGGGTGGTGAACGTCTCGACCGAGTACGACTCGCCATCGGCGTTGGGCGTGGCCCGGAACCCGCAGACGGCTGCGATGCTCCGGCACGTGTCCGCCACCGCGTGGTAGGTCCCGACGACCGTGCCGTCGTCGGCGACGGCCACCGGCGTGACGTCGAGTACGCCCGAGTCCCCGGCGGGCGACGGCAGCGTGACGAACGTGCCGTCGGGTCGGAGCACGAACCCGGTCTGGCGGGTCCCGAACGATCCGTGGTTGCCGGCGACGATGCCGTTGTCGCTGATGGCGAGGACCGACACGCTGGGGGCTCCGCTCGGCGGCACCACCGCTTCGGGGTAGCCGGTGCCCCGCCACACGCTCTCTTCGAGCGCGACCCAGGTGTCATCGCTCCCGCCCACGACCTGATCCGACGTGCCGGTGATCGGGACCGTCTCGATGTGGATGCCCGTGGTCGACGTCGTGTCGATGGGCGGCGCAGCGGACGCAGGCATGGCGATCGCGATCGCGGCCACCACGGTGGCGACGGTCGCCCGCACGATCCGACGGCGCAGGATCTGGCGGTGCAGGCTCATCCTTCGTCGTCCAGCACGGTGATGGTCACGTCGTCGGTCACGCCCACCGACTCACCGAGCCCCCCGTCGGACCCCGGGTCGGAGTCGCCGGCGGCGGCCGTCGTCGTGGACTCGGTCGCCGTGGAGACGGTCGTGGCGGGCACGGTCGTCGATGTCGCCGACCCGGCGTCGGGGTCGGCGGGCTCGCTGCCACAGGCGACGAGCACCAGGGCAACGATCAGCAGGGAGCAGCAGCGTGTGCGCATCGACGACGACTCGGCCGGAGGGCCGGTCAACCGAAGGTGTAGGTGACCTCGACCTGCACGACCTGATCGGCCTCGACCGGGACCACGCCCGGCCCACCGTCGGCGGTCGCCATCGACTTCCGCGAGAAGGCACGCTGCACGCCGCCGTCGCCGAAGATGCGCCCTTCGACCTGCTCGATGTCACCGCCGTTGGTGGGGCGGATCTCCGCCGTCACGACGATGGACATGCCGTCGTCTCCGGCTTCGGCGGTCGCCCCTTCGCTGCAGAACAGATCGGCCGCCGGGCACAGGACGGGATCTCCGGCGATGGCGATCGCCCAGCCATTGGCGTTGTCGTCGCCCAGCAAGATGTCGGTCAACAACTCCTGGCCGACGAACTCGTTGTGGAAGGCGATGCTCTCCGCCACCGAGCCGTCGGGGTCGACGACGTCGATCTCCCAGCTGCCGTGCACGGTCACCGCCTCGCCGAGGGCGTCGCCGGAGCCCGCGGCCGCAGCGGTCTCTGCGGTGTCGGTGCCGCACGCGGCGACCGTCAGGGCCAGGGTCAACGCGGCCACCAGGCCGACGAGCTTCTTCACGTTCTTGCTCCCGAGGTGAGATGGTTCCGTCGATCGGACGGTACGACGAGCCCCCGGAGACCCGGCTACTCAATCAGCCATGCGGACTACTCATCCGTTCGTCTACGACCGGGTCGTCAGTCGGCGTCGGCGAAGGCGTCGAGGATCGCTTCGGTGTGGTCGAGGGCGAGCGAACCGCCGATGGTCGACAGCTGCACGACGACGAGGTCGTGCATCGGGTCGACCGTGATGACCTGACCACGGAAACCGAGCGCGTACGACACGCCGGGGCGCAGGGGGTCGAGCCACCAGTGCGCGCCGTACTCGGGCTCGGTCGGGCTCGGCGTCCGGGAGTACTCGACCCAGTCACGGGGGACGATCTGGTTCCCGTCCCACTCGCCGCCGCGCACGTACAACAGGCCGAACTTGGCGAAGTCCTTCGCCGACATGTCGGCCGAGAATCCGCCGAGCCACGTCCCCGCACGATCGGTCTCGGCGTGCACCGATCCGATCCCGAGCGGACCGAACAGGCGCTCGTCGAGGAAGGCGCGAGCGTCACCGCCGGAGGTCTCCCCCACCATCCGAGCGAGGAGCGTCGACGTTCCCGTGTTGTAGACGAACTGTTCCCCCGGGGCCGCGACCGGCTCCTGTGTCGCCGCGAAGGCCGCCATGTCGCCCGACGCTCGCATCTCGTTCAGGGTCGAACCCTCCTCGTCGAACCGGTCGTCCCACGGCATGCCGGTGCTCATGTGCAGCATCTGTCCGAGCGTGATGTCGGCACGCGGGTCGTCGGGGTCCACCTGCCACTCGGGCACGGGGGCGGGCTCGTCGAGCGCGAGGAGACCGTCACCGACCAGGATCCCGATCGCGGCGGAGGTGACGCTCTTGGCGATGGAGTAGCTGGGCATGATCTCGGTCGGGCCGTCGGTGCGATGGGGCGAGTACCGCTCGTAGACGATCTGTCCGCCGTGGACGATGACGACCGCTCGGACGCGTTCCTCGGCGCCGTCGGCGAATGCCGTGTCGGTCGCGGCGTCGATCGCCGCTCGGTCGACGCCATCGGGCAACTCGCCCACCGACCACTCCTCCGTCGGCCACGGGACGCCGTCGGGTTGCGCCGGGAAGTCGGGGACGGCGATCGGGGGCACGCCGACGGTCGTGGTCGTCGCATCCGCTGTCGTGGGTGTCGCGCGGTCTGTCCCGGTGCTGGTGCACGCGCCGGCGATCAGGATCGCGAGCACGAGCGCGGAGAACAGGGGGCGACGCCAGGGCACTGGCCCGATCATCGCGCGCCGCACCGAATGAGTAGGCGTCGGCATGCCGATGAGTAGCGCCGTTCTCGTCGCGCACGGGGAACATGGGGCCATGTCGAACACGATCCGGGCATTCCTCGCCAGCACCGTCGTTGCCGCGCTTGCACTCACCGGCTGCGGGGGTGATGACGACACCGACGCCACGGCGGCCGAAGATGTCGAGACGGAGAGCCCGACCGGCGACCCGTCCGACGGCGACGACGGCTCCGCCGAGGATCCCGCCGACGATGCTGGCGGCGAGAGCGCGGACGACTCCGACACGTCCGGCGTGCAACACCCGGTCATCTCGTTCGCGGCGTCGGGCCCGGGCGAGCCCAACACGTTCGGCCCGCAGTGCTCGATGGGCATCGAGGCGACCGCATCCAACCTGTTCCGGGTGACGGCGCCCGCGTCCTGGACCCAGCGCGGATCGGGTGGCGGATCCGGGGCCAGCGACCTGCGCTTCGAGGTCGGCGACGGCGAGGTGTACGTCGACATGGGCGCCACGGCTGGTGAACTACGCGACGTGGAGTTCGGTGACGAAGTTGGCGAGGCGGACCTCCCCGGCACCACGGCTCCGGTCGTCGAGGCCACGCTCGAGGAGCGCACCGGCTATGCGATCGACGGCGTCGTGTGGATGACGGGGCTCCCGGATCAGTTCGGGGGCGAGGAGGAGATGACCATCGTGGTGTCGTCGGCCGATCCAGCCCTGCCGACGCTCGAGGAGGCGACGGCCGTGTTGTCGAGCGTCCGCGTCGAGCGCTGCGCCGCCATCGCCGACGCGCTCGTCGCCGCGTCGGCCGATCGCGTGCTCGGCGTGCCCGAGTTCGTCGACGACCCGCTCGGCAAGACCTACCCGGGCGGCGACCAACCGGCCCTCGACATGGCCGGCGCCGTGAACGCGTGGTCCACGGACCAGCTCGCCTACCTGTTGCCGTTCCCCGAACCGGTCGATCAGTGCGTCGCCGAGTCGCTCCAGGACGAACTCCCATCGGTCTTCCCCATCGGGATGGGCGCCGTCAGCGCAGTGCAGGGCACCCAACAGGACGTGCTCATCGCCATCGCCGACGCCTGCTGACCCGCCCGCGACACGAGGGCACGGGGGCGGGGCGGTCAGGGCTGACGGCCGTTCCAGGCGACGAGACGCTCGATCGGTGACGCCTCGTCGGGGACGGGGACCGCGTCGCCGAAGGGCTTCTCGAACGGGATGCCCTCGGGCATGTGCTTCGCGAACTCGTCCCACATGGGCGCCCGCTCCGGGACCGGGAGCTCGCGGTGCATGAGTTCGTCGGCGGTGGCGACCGCATCGTCATCGAAGTCCGGGTCCTGGCCGGTGGCGGTCGCCAGATCCCACGAGTGGACCAGCAACTCGTTGGTGTACATCGACAACGAATCGACCCCGGACATGACGGTCCACGGCAGCTGCACCTCTTCGGTCAGCCGCTCGTCGTCGAAGGCGTCGACCGCCTCGGCGATCAGGCCGTCGATGCCTCCCGTCACGTCGTCGCCGACACGGAAGCCCTCGGTCGGCCACTCCTCGAGCGGGGCACGATTGCCGGCGGCGATGACCCGGCCCACGGCCATACCGACGTGGTCGATCAGCTCGCGGACGTTCATCCCGGTGCAGGGCGTCGGGTCGTCGAACTGCGAGGGGTCGACGCAGGCGACGACACTGCGCAGCGTCTCGGCCGACGCAGCGAACTGCGGACGGGGGTCGGTGGTTGGTTCGGTCGTGGTGGGTTCCATGTCTGCACCCTTCCGTGCCATGCGGTCAGATGCTGACCGCAAGCCAGAATCTTCTCAGGGCACCCACTCGGACGGGTCGGGCTTGCGGTGGTAGTACCGGTCGGCCCACACGCCCGCCGGATCCTCGCCGGCAACGGGCATGCGCCAGGTCGTCACCGACCCCGGGTCGCACGGCACCGACAGGAGGGCCCGCGGCTCCTCGATGGTCGCATTGACGTAGGCGTCGGCGAACGCGTCCGGCGTGTAGCGACGGGCGATCGAGCGATAGGTGTCGCGCCACTCGTCATCGCGACCGGGCTCGAACTCGACGGTGGCCGTGCCCCGGATCGCGACCTTCCGGTACGGCGCATCGTCCTCGTCGATCGTCAGCGCAACTCTCGAATCACGCTCGATGTCGGCCCACCACGCCGACTTCAGCCGGGGCGTGAACAGGACCCGGTCGGTCTCGTCGTCGAAGCGGAACCAGATCGGCACCACCCGCGGGGCGCCGTCGGCGTCGACGGTCGCCAGGCGCAGCAGGTGCCCGTCCTCGAGCAGGAAGGAACGGACCTCGTCAGGCGGCAAGCCGGGCATGCCCGCAACGTACCGA
>JAPKDO010000108.1 GCA_028822535.1 Acidimicrobiales bacterium | reverse complement strand
GCGGCCCGCAAAACTCGGACCGGCTCCCCCCGGGGAGAGCCGTTGGTGCTCGGTACCCGACGCCGACACGTCGGGCGAACGGAGACCCGGCCCGGATCCAGAGCGACGAACGGCACGGGCTCCGGCCCGTGCCGTTCCGCGTGTCCGGCCGGGTCTCCGTTCGCCCGACGTGTCGGCGTCGGGTACCGTGCACCAACGGCTCTCCCCGGGGGGAGCCGGTCCGAGTTTTGCGGGCCGCGGAGAGTCCAGAGCCGTTCAGTGAGCATCCAGCCAGAGAGAGGGGCGGCACATGCCGGCCACCATCGTCGTGGGAACGCAGTGGGGAGACGAGGGCAAGGGGCGATTCGTCGACCTGTTCTCGAAAGAGATGTCGATGGTGGTGCGCTATCAGGGCGGCCACAACGCCGGCCACACCATCGTGGTGGACGGTGAGTCGTTCGCGCTGCAGCTCATCCCGTCCGGCGTCCTGTACGACCACATCACACCCGTGATCGGCAACGGCGTCGTCGTCGACCCCAAGGTCATGCTGGCCGAGATCTCGATGCTCGAGTCCCGTGGCGTCAACTGCGACAAGCTCCGCTTGTCGGGCAACGCCCACCTGATCTTCCCGTACCACCAGCTGCTCGATCGCATGACGGAGCGCTGGCTCGGCCGCAACAAGTTGGGCACCACCAAGCGTGGGATCGGCCCCGCCTACGCCGACAAGGCGTCACGGGTCGGCATCCGGGTCCAGGACCTCTACGACGAGAAGATCTTCACCGAGAAGCTCCGGGTCGTGCTGCGAGAGACCAACCCGGTCCTCGCCAAGGTCTACAACCAGCTCCCCGTCGACGAGGACGAGATCCTCGAGACCTACCTCGGCACGTACGCCGAGGCGGTCAAGCCCTACGTCGCCGACACGGTCAACCTCGTGCACGAGGGCCTCGAAGCTGGCGAGCACATCCTCTTCGAGGGCGCGCAGGCCACGTTCCTCGACCTCGACCACGGCACGTATCCCTACGTCACGTCGTCGAACCCCATCGCCGGCGGCGCCACCACGGGTGCCGGCATCGGGCCCCGCCACGTCGACCGAGTCGTGGGCGTCGCCAAGGCGTACCTCACCCGAGTCGGCAGCGGTCCGTTCCCGACCGAACTGTTCGGCGAGATCGGCGACAAGATCGTCGACATCGGCCACGAGTACGGGGTCAACACCAAGCGCCGTCGTCGCCCGGGCTGGTTCGACGCAGTGATGATGCGCCACGCCGTGCGCCTCAACTCGCTGTCCGAGCTGGCCATCACCAAGCTCGACGTCCTCGACACCTTCGAGACCATCAAGGTCTGCGTGGCCTACGAACTCGACGGCGAGCGCATCGACCGGATGCCCGACAACCAGTCGATCATCCACAAGTGCACGCCGATCTACGAAGAGCTGCCCGGCTGGACGACCGACGTCACCGAGTCGACCGAACCGCACCACCTCCCGGCCAACGCCAAGCGCTACATCGAGTTCCTCGAAGAGCAGTGCGGCGTCCCGATCAGCCTCCTCGGCGTCGGCCCCAGTCGCGACCAGTACGTCCAACTCGCCAGCTGACCCACCCACCGACAGAAGATCTCGTGGGTCCAGTCCCACCGTATGGTGCGGATCCACGTCAAATCTGATGTGGGGGGAGGTGCCGGTACGATCCGGGACCATGCCCAACGTGCAACGAGTCGTCGTCGTCGGATCGGGCGGCCGGGAGCATGCGCTCGCGTCGGTGCTCGGCCGCACCGCTGAGGTGGTGGTCACGCCCGGCAGCGCCGGTATCCCCGGATCGGTCGACACATCGCCCGAGGAACTCGACGCCGACCTGTTCGTGATCGGACCCGAGGTCCCGCTCGTGGAAGGGCTCGCCGACCGCCTCCGGGCCCAGGGCAAGCTCGTCTTCGGGCCGGGCGCCGACGGCGCCGAGCTCGAGGGCTCCAAGGCCGTGATGAAGGAGGTCGTCGCCGCCGCCGGCGTGCCGACCGCCCGCTACGGAGCGTTCGACGAACTGGCGCCGGCGCTCGACTTCCTGCGGAGCCTGCCCGGCCCGTACGTGGTCAAGACCGACGGCCTGGCCGCCGGCAAGGGCGTGCTCGTCACCCCCAACCTCATCGACGCGGAGGACGACGTTCGGGCCAAGCTCGCCGGCGACAGCTTCGGCGACGCCGGCCACACCGTCGTCATCGAGGAGTGCCTGGTCGGCCCCGAGCTCAGCATCCTCGCCGTGTGCGACGGCCACAAGGCTGTGGCGCTCGCGCCGGCCCAGGATTTCAAACGTGTCGGTGACGGTGGAACCGGACCCAACACCGGCGGGATGGGCGCTTACTCGCCCGTGCCCGGCGCCGACGAGGCGGTCGTGCAGACGGTCCTCGACGACTTCGTCGTGCCGACGCTCGCAGAGCTGCGCCGGCGGGGCATCGACTACCGCGGCGTTCTGTATGCAGGTCTGATGCTGACCGATGAGGGCCCCAAGCTCATCGAGTACAACGTCCGCTTCGGCGACCCCGAGTCGCAGGTCGTGCTCCCTCGGCTCACCAGCGATCTCGCGCAGCTGTTGGCCGAGGCCGCGGCTGGATCGATCGACCACGAGCCCACGTTCACCGACGATGCCTGCGTCACGGTGGCCTGCGCGTCCGAGTTCTACCCAGCGACACCGCGCCTGGGGGACGTGATCGAAGGGCTGCGTGCGGCCGGCGAGCGCGAGGGCGTCGAGATCTTCTTCGCGGGGGTCGAGTCCGAGGGCGACGACCTCGTCACGTCGGGCGGGCGCGTCCTCTACGTGACGGCGACCGCCCCCACGATCGAGGAGGCCCGGGACCGGGCGTACGAGGGCGTGGGGCGGATCAGCTGGCCGGGCATGCATCACCGCTCCGACATCGCCGCCGACCCGACCTGAGCGGCGACGGCGCGACTGTCGCGACTACCGGTCTCGGAGCCGCTGGCCCTTCTCGAGCGCCAGGTCCCGCAGATCGTCGGCGAACGTGGCCAGTCGCTGCCGCAGCTCGAGCGCCTCGTCGTCGGTGCCGGCCGCAAGGATGCGTGCGGCGAGCAATCCGGCGTTGCGAGCACCGCCGACCGACACGGTCGCGACCGGGATGCCCGCAGGCATCTGCACGATCGACAGCAGCGAGTCCATCCCGTCGAGATGCTTCAGCGGGACCGGCACGCCGATGACGGGCAGGACCGTCACCGATGCGAGCATTCCCGGCAGGTGGGCGGCGCCGCCCGCGCCGGCGATGATCACCCGCAGGCCACGGTCGGCAGCGGTCCGCCCGTAGCGGATCATGTCGTCGGGCATCCGATGCGCCGAGACGACGTCGGCTTCATAGCCGACCCCCAGCTCATCGAGCGCGCCTGCTGCCAGTTCCATGACCGGCCAGTCGCTGTCGCTGCCCATCACCAGGCCGACGATCGGATCGCCGGAGGACGCTTCGGGGGTGGGGCTCATCGGTCGGGCGCTCCTCGGAGATGGTCGGCGGCCCGGCGAGCCCGGGTCCGGAGTTGGGCCAGATCGTCGCCGCACACGGTGACGTGGCCGATCTTGCGACCCGGCCGGACCTGTTTGCCGTAGAGGTGCACGCGCAGAGCACGATCGTCGGCGAGCAGGCGTCGGAGCACCGGGTACAGGTCGTCGTCCTCGCCGCCCAGCACGTTGGCCATCACGGTCCACCGGCTCCGCGGCTCGGTGGAGCCGAGGGGCAGGTCGAGCACGGCGCGCAGGTGCTGTTCGAACTGGCTCGTCACCGCGCCGTCGATCGTCCAGTGACCGCTGTTGTGGGGACGCATGGCGAGTTCGTTGACCAGGTACGCCGGCCCGTCGTCACCGACCACCTCGAAGAGTTCGACCGCCAACACGCCCGTGACCCCGAGCGTTTCGGCGATGCCGACCGCCGTCTCGGTCGCCGCCCGGGAAGCCGCGGAAGACAGGTCCGGGGCGGGGGCGAGTACCTCGGTGCAGATGCCGTCCGCCTGCACGGTCTCCACGATCGGCCACGCCGCGGTCTCGCCGCTCGGGTTGCGGGCGACGACGGCGGCGAGTTCTCGCACGAAGGGGACGGCTTCCTCGACCAGGATCCCGTCGGCGAGCGGCCCGGGTTCGCCGACCGCTGCCGCCCAGTCATCGAGTGCGCCCTCCTGGACGGCCGCAGCGTCGGGGAGTCGGCGGACCCCCTTGCCGTCGTAGCCGCCGCGTGGCGTCTTCGCGATGACGGGCCAGCCGGTCGATTCGCCGAAATCGACGACGTCGCCGACGGTGCGAGCGACCGCCCATCGAGGGCACGGGAACCCGAGCTCGGTGAGCCGACGCCGCATGGCGATCTTGTCCTGCGCGAAGCGAAGCGCAGCCGGTGTCGGATGGAGCGACACCCCGTCGCGTTCGAGCGCGGCGAGGACATCGCCCGGGACGTGTTCGTGATCGAACGTGACGACATCGGACCGGGCGGCGAGGCGACGGATCGCGTCGAGGTCGTCGGCCGAGCCGATCGGAGCGTCCGGGATGACGAGCGCCGCGGACTCGTCCGGCGCACCGGCCAGTACCGACAGCGTGGTCGAGAGACCGACCGCGGGGGGTTGGCACATCCGCGCCAACTGCCCGGCGCCCACGATGCCCACGACCGGGAATCCGTCGGTGGAGCGCTCGGGGCGTCCGTTCGACGGTGTCAGCGGGTCGCTCGACGGAGGGGCCTGGCTCACGGGCTCACCCTACGCGCCGCCCCCTGAGTCGCTTCAGAACGGGGCCGATCCAGACGGGGCTGGCTCAGATGGCGCCGGCGTCCCACCGGGAGGCGTCGAGCGACACCCAGGTGCGCTGGCCGGCGAGATCCAGGTCGACCTCGGTGGCAGCAGCCTCGCGGGCGGCGACGTCGGCAGCGTCGCGCTCGGCGACCGTCTTCGCCTTCGTCGCCATCTTGGAGATCTTGGCGCGCGTCCGGCGATCGCGACGCGTCGGTTTCACGCGCTTCGATCCGCGGATGCCGGAATGCTTCAGCGCGCACTGGATGCACAGTGGTCGTGCGGTCGCGCCGTTCACGTAGACCAGGCAACTCGCGCAGTACGCGAACCCGCAGGTCCGGCACTCGTCCTCGGATGCTTCCCAGTTGTGGCGTTCGCAGTTCGGAATCATCTCGCCCTCCCGACGATGAGCATCGGCAGGTTGATCCGGAACCTTGAACAACTGTCGGCGGGCGTCGGCGGGTTGCCAGACTGGGGCGGTGACCGACGCCGTCCCGAACATCCTCGCCAGCCGCTATGCGAGCGCCGACATGGTGCGGATCTGGTCGGCAGAACACAAGATCGTGCTCGAACGCCGACTGTGGATCGCCGTGCTCGAGGCGCAGGCCGCCGCCGGCCTCGACGTGCCGGAGGGAGCGCTCGACGACTACCGAGCCGTGGTCGACGAGGTCGACCTGGCATCGATCGACGCCCGAGAGCGAGTGACGAAACACGACGTGAAGGCGCGCATCGAGGAGTTCTCGGCCCTCGCCGGTCACGAGTTGATCCACGCCGGGATGACGTCGCGCGACCTCACCGAGAACGTGGAACAGCTCCAGGTCCGGGCCGCCATGGAGCTGACCCGCGACCGCGCCGTGGCGACGCTGGCACATCTCGCCCATCTGGCCACGTCGCACGCCGACCAGCCGCTCACCGCCCGCTCCCACAACGTGGCCGCCCAGGTCACGACGCTCGGGAAGCGCTTCGCCGTCGCCGGTGAAGAGTTGCTCGTCGCCTTCGAGCGGCTCGACGCGTTGCTGGGCCGCTACCCGCTGCGGGGGATCAAGGGACCCGTCGGTACCCAGACCGACCAGCTCGAACTCCTCGGTGATGGCGACGCTGTCGATGCCGTCGAGCAGGCGGTCGCCGACCACCTCGGCTTCGACCGGACGTTCACCAACGTCGGACAGGTCTACCCCCGCTCACTCGATCTCGAGGTCGTGGGCGCTCTGGTCCAGTTGGCGTCGGGCCCCTCGTCGCTCGCGACCACCATCCGGCTGATGGCCGGCCAGGAGTTGGCGACCGAGGGCTTCCTCCCCGGCCAGGTCGGCTCGTCGGCCATGCCGCACAAGATGAACTCGCGTTCTTGCGAACGGGTGTGCGGCCTCAAGCACGTGCTCGCCGGCCACCAGGCGATGGTCACCAGCCTCGCCGGTGACCAGTGGAACGAGGGCGATGTGTCGTGCTCGGTCGTGCGCCGCGTCGCGCTCCCCGACGCGTTCCTCGCCATGGACGGGTTGTTCGAGACCTTCCTCACCGTCCTCGGCGGGTTCGGGGCCTATCCCGCCGTCATCGACGCCGAACTCGATCGCTACCTGCCGTTCCTCGCCACCACCAAGGTGCTGATGGCCGCGGTCCGCGCCGGTGCCGGGCGGGAGGAGGCGCACGAGGTCATCAAGGAACACGCCGTCGCCGTGGCGCTCGCGATGCGCGAGGAGGGGCAGACCACCAACGACCTGCTCGATCGCCTCGCCGCCGACGCCCGCCTCCCGGTCGACCGCGACGCCCTCGCCGCAGCGATCGCCGACCCGCTGGGCGTCGCCGGCCGTGCGGGAGCGCAGGTCGCGTCGTTCGCCCACCAGGTGTCGGCGATCGCCGACCGCTTCCCCGACGCAGCGACGTACCGCCCCGGCGACATCCTCTGACGGTTCGGCGCATGGCGGTTCGGTGCGTGGCGGTTCGGTGCGTGGTGCGGGACGCGCAAGGATTGCGGCGATGACGATCGATCTCCCACTCCTCCACACCGGCAAGGTCCGTGGGATCTACGACGCCGGGGACGACCAGCTGTTGATGGTCGCGTCCGACCGCATCTCGGCGTTCGACGTGGTCATGGACGAAGCGATCCCCGACAAGGGGCGGGTGCTGACCGCGATCTCGGTCCATTGGTTCGACCTGCTCGCCGACGTCGCACCCAATCACCTGATCTCGACCGATGTCGCCGACTTCCCGGATGGTGCGAGCGACGAGGATCTGGTCGGTCGGTCGATGCTGACCCGCAAGGCCGAGATGTTGCCGATCGAGTGCATCGTGCGCGGCTACATCACCGGTTCGGCCTGGCGCGAGTACGCGGCCGAGGGCACGATGCACGGCACGCCGATGCCCGCGGGCCTCCGGGAGTCCGACAAGCTGCCAGAGCCGGTGTTCACCCCGTCGACGAAGGCCGAACTCGGCGACCACGACGAAAACATCGACTTCGATCGAGCCGTCGAACTCGTCGGTCGCGATGTCGCCGAATCGGCCCGCGAGATCAGCCTCGCCGCGTACGAGACGGGGGCCGACTGGGCGCGCGAGCGCGGCATCATCATCGCCGACACCAAGTTCGAACTCGGCTGGATCGACGGCGAACTCGCCATCTGCGACGAGGTGCTCACGCCCGACTCGTCCCGTTTCTGGCCGGCGGCCGACTGGCAGCCGGGAACGACGCCTCCCAGTTTCGACAAACAACCGCTGCGCGATTGGCTCGCCGCGATCGACGGCTGGGACAAGACCCCACCGCCGCCCACGCTCCCCGACGACATCGTCGCCGCCACGGCCGCCCGCTACCGCGAGGGCTACGAACGCATCACCGGCAAGACCCTCGACCAGTGGCCCGGCGCCACCTGACGATTCTGCCCACGAGAATGCCCCGGCATCCGACGCTTTCTCGTTGGGATTTTCGTACGGGTGGGGGCGCGTAGATTGCAGGGCATGCGATTCGACGTCCAGGTGGAGACCAGCCCCCGAGCCGGCATCGCCGACCCCGAGGGGTCCACGATCGAACGGTCGCTCCCGGCGCTCGGCTTCGAGGGCATCGAGGGCGTGCGGGTCGGGAAGTCGTTCCGCTTCACGGTCGAGGCATCCGACGACGCCGCGGCCCGGACCCTGGTCGAGGACGTGTGCGCTCGATTCCTGACGAATCCCGTGATCGAGGACTCCGCCGTGACCGTCAGCGCGTCGGCGACCGTCTGATGGCCGCCCGCGTCGGGGTCGTCCTCTTCCCCGGGTCGAACTGCGAACACGACACCATCGAAGCGGTGCGAGGCCTCGGCGGGGACGCCGAGGTGCTCTGGCACGGCGACGACTCGCTCGGCGGCGTCGATGCGGTCGTGATCCCGGGTGGGTTCGCCCACGGCGATTACCTGCGGCCCGGTGCCATCGCCCGGTTCTCGCCGATCATGGACGCGGTACGCGATTTCGCAGCTGCGGGCGGACCTGTCGTGGGCATCTGCAACGGCTTCCAGGTCCTCACTGAAGCTGGCCTCTTGCCGGGAGCGCTCCAGAAGAACGCTGGACTCAAGTTCCTGTGCGCGACGGCCACGTTGCGGGTCGAGACGACCGAATCGGTACTGACATCGGCGGCACAATCAGGCGCCGAGCTCCGGATCCCGATCAATCACTTCGAGGGCAACTACACCTGCGACGACGAGACGCTCGCCATGCTGCGCTCCGAGGACCGAGTGGTGGTCCGCTATGTCGACAATCCGAATGGCTCGGTCGACGACATCGCCGGCGTGTGCAATGAGGGCCGCAACGTCGTCGGTCTCATGCCGCACCCGGAACGGGCGTCGCACGACCTGCTCGGCTCTTCCGACGGCGCGGTGTTGCTCCAGTCGTTGCTGGACACCGCTGCCGCCGGGGTCTGAATCCCGAGGGAAACGGCCCGGTCAGCTCCCGCGGGTGATCCCGGCGGCCTTGAGCACGGACGCGTCCACGCCGAGTTCCCGCCACGCGGCGTAGGAGATGGACTTGCGCTCGGCGTAGCCCTTCGCGGCCGACACGAAGTCTGCTTCGAGACCGCTGAGGTCCGGCTTGTTCTCGAGCGCCTCGAGTTCGGCTTCGAGGTCGATGCGGTCCTGGATCAACTGGAGCTTCTTTATCGGGGCAGCGTCGTCCAATGTGTCGTCGATCTTCGCCAGTTGCGCTCGGATCGATTCAGGCGTTCGTTTCCGCCCTCGCTTCGGGCGCGTCTGCTCCAGTGCTTCGAGGTACTCGCGTACCGCTCTTCCCTGCCGGCGGCCTTCGGCCAAGGCTGCTTTGTGTTCGTCGGTCATTGCCCGTTTCGGTGTCATCGCTCTTCAGGCAACCACACGATCCGCCGTCTGGCAATGCCGGGGCGCTTCATTTCGGCGAATTCGACCATCTCCATTTGTGCTCACACCGGAGGACCCGGAAGCGTGCGCTCCGGAGTCGCGGCCTGCGCCTAGCGTGCGGGGCATGGCGCCCCCCGTCACCGAGGATCCGACCTCGAACGCCCAGCCCGATCCGTCCGTCCACCGTGCGCTGGGGCTCACCGACGACGAAGCCGACGAGATCGCCCGGATCCTCGGCCGGCCCGGCAATCAACTCGAGCTGGCGATGTACTCGGTCATGTGGTCGGAGCACTGCTCGTACAAGTCGTCTCGCGTGCATCTCAAGCGGCTTCCGTCCGAGGCGCCGCACGTGCTCGTCGGCCCGGGCGAGGGCGCCGGGGTCGTCGACGTCGGCGACGGGATCGCGGCGGCGTTCCGGATCGAGAGCCACAACCACCCCTCCGCCATCGAACCCTACGAAGGCGCGGCGACCGGCGTCGGCGGCATCCTCCGCGACGTCTTCTCGATGGGGGCTCGGCCGATCGCGCTCATGGACCCGCTCCGCTTCGGACCTCTCGACGACCCCCGTAGCCGGTGGATCGCCGAGGGCGTCGTGTCGGGCGTGTCGGGGTACGGCAACTCCGTCGGCGTGCCCACCGTGGGTGGCGAGACGATCTTCGACGAGACCTACAAGGGCAACCCACTCGTCAACGTGTTCTGCCTCGGCGTGTTGCCCCAGGATCGCTTGGCGCTGGCGCGCGCATCGGGCACGGGGAACCTCACGGTGTTGTTCGGGTCGTCGACGGGCCGGGACGGCATCGGCGGCGCCAGCGTGCTGGCGTCGGCCAGCTTCGACGACGAGGCCGACGACAGCGACAAGCGTCCGAGCGTGCAGGTGGGCGACCCCTTCGAGGAGAAGCGCCTGATCGAAGCGTGCCTCGAGATCCTCGAGGCCGGATTGGTGGTCGGCATCCAGGACCTGGGCGCCGCCGGCATCACGGGGGCCGCGAGCGAGACCTCGTCGAAGGGCGGCGTGGGCATGGACCTGCACCTCTCCGAGGTGCACGTGCGCGAAGCGGGCATGGAGCCCTTCGAGATCATGATCTCGGAGAGTCAGGAGCGCATGCTCGCCATCATCGAACCCGCCAAGCTCGACCAGCTCGTCGCGATCTGCGAGAAGTGGGAGATCTCGGCATCGGTCATCGGCACCGTGACCGGCTCGGGCCGCTTCCGCGTGCTCGACCGACCCGATGGTGACGTCCTCGCCGACATCCCGGCCGACTCGCTCGACGACGCCGCGCCCCTGTACCACCGACCGATGGCCGAGCCCGCCGACCATGCGGATGCGCTCGCCGACACCGCCGAGACGCTCCCGGCGCCGGCGAACGCAACGGCGGACCTGGTCGGCCTCGTCGCCGACCCGTCGTGGGTGTACTCGCAGTACGACCACCAACTGTTCCTGAACACGGTCGAAGGACCCGGCGGCGATGCCGCTGTCCTGCGTCTGAAGGACCCGCGTACCGGCGCCTCGACCGGTCGAGGACTCGGGCTCACGACCGATGGCAACCACCGTTGGTGCGCGCTCGATCCGCGCGCCGGCACCGCTGCGGTCGTCGCCGAGTCGGTGATGAACCTGGCGTGTGTCGGCGCCGAGCCGCTGGGACTCGTCAACTGTCTCAACTTTGGGAACCCCGAACATCCCGAGGTCATGTGGCAACTGTCCGAGTCGGTCGACGGCATGGCCGAGGCATGCGACGCGCTCGGTGTCCCCGTCATCGGCGGGAACGTGTCGCTCTACAACGAGTCGAACGGTTCGAACATCGACCCCTCACCCGTCGTGGGGATGGTCGGGCTGATCGCCGAGCTCGACCGGCGCCCACCGGGCCTCGCTCTGGTGCCGAACACGACGTTGATCCTCCTCGGGGGCCCCGGCACGAGCCTGTCGGGCAGTGCATGGGCCTGGTCGCAGGGCCATCGCCGAGGCGCCCCTCCGGCCGTCGACCTGGCCGCTCACGCGGTTGTGGCCGACTTCGTGCGGTCGATGGTCGCCAGCGGTCGTCTGCTCTCGGTCCACGACCTCGCAGGCGGATTCGGACCGGCCATCGCCGAGATGGTCGCCTCCTCCGATGTGGGAGCGACCGTCGACCTGCCGCCGCCGGCGTCGGGTCCCCGTCCTCCGTCGCACGTCACGCTGTTCGCCGAGAACCCGTCGGCCGTGCTCTGCGCCGTCGATCCCGACGACGCAGCGGCGTTCCATCAGACGGCAGCGGACGCCGGCGTCCCCAGCCGGACCGTGGGAGCGGCCGGTGGGACCCACTTGCGTATCGACCATGTGGTCGACATCCCGGTGACCGAGCTCCGCGCGGCCTGGCGGGCAGCGCTCCCCGACGCACTGGGCAGCGGCACGCTCCAGTAGGCCGACCGCGGCGGGTTCCTAGTCGGACTCGACGGCGGCAGCGATCGGTGCGAACAGCACCTTGTCGAGCACGAAGTACTTCGCGACCCACAGGACGCCGAACGCCCCGATGTTGGCCAGGCTGACGGCGATGACGTTCTCGTCCCACCGGTCGGCCGCCCAGGCGACCGAGAACGTCGACAGCAACAGGCCGAGGAAGGCCATCGACCAGAACGGCACGACCTCGCGGGTGAAGCTGTGCGTGCCCTGTTTGTCGAAGGTCCAGGCCCGGTTGATGAGGTAGTTCGGGATGCCGCCGAGCGTGACCGCGATGATGTTCGACGCCACGGGACTGAGATCGAGGACGAGCAGACAGAACAGCAGCGTGGACTGCCCGGTCACGACACCGGCGAGGGAAGCGGTGGAGTACTTGACCCACTTCAACAACCCCGGACGGTGGCCCAATCGGCGCTGCAGGAGGGCGTCGACCCGTCCTCGAGAGCGGTCGTCGGCCATCGAAGGAGCGTACCGGTCCCGGAGTCCCGCGATCGGCTTCGCGGATGCGACAAGATGACCGGACGGCGCAACACGCCAGACGAAGGCACCTCGAGAGGAATTTGGACGCATGAGCGACGAGGAACGCGACGCCGGAGCCGATGGCGGCATCGAGTCGCCGGGACGCGCGGGCGAACTGGACATCAGCGGGGACGACCTGTCGGGCATCACCGATCCGGCCCTGGCGAGCCGACTCGAGACCATCCACCGGTCGATGTCGACGCTGGGAATGCGGATCGATGCGCTGGTCACGTCCACCACGAGCTACCGGT
>JAPKDO010000107.1 GCA_028822535.1 Acidimicrobiales bacterium | reverse complement strand
GCTCAGCGGCTGACTCGGAGTCCTGGGGCGCTGAGGATGACATGTTCCACCGCCCCGCTGGTCACGGCTCGGCCTCAACGGGCGAGCCCTCGACCGAGCGACCTCGCAGGCGGCTCGCGTAGAACGAGTTCATCCATGCGGATGGTCATCGCCGTCATCGAGCGCTGCTCGGCCAGCTGTGGGTCGTCCGGCACTGGGCCCAGCACCTCGCCGCCGTCGTAGCCAGCCTCCAGTCGGTAGCGCTCGATGACTTCCGCCGAGTGCCACCACGCTGAGGCCCGGCCGCGGTGATCCGGGATCGGCCCAAGTGCGCAGACGAGGTGCTCCGGTGGGTTGCGCCCGACGCGCCCCAAGCGCCGGGCGAGCAACGCGTCAGCGCGTCGGTCGACCTCGGCAAGCCGTTCGATCTCCGGTCGATGGCGGTCGGCGAAGGTCTGGTGATCGTCGGACTGGTCTCGTAGCCGGTTGATCTCGTGGTCGAGTCGGATGACTCCGGCGCGGTGGCGTTCGATCGCCGTCTCCAAGACGACGCGTTCTGGGTTCGGCCGGCCGAGTCGCTCTCGTACGCCTCGAGGGCCTAGCGCGGCGAGTCGGTCCTCGGCCTGGTCGAGGAGCACGGTTGTGTCTCGCCGCTGGCGCTTCAGCGCAGCGAGCTCTGTGCTCGGGTCCGGCGGCGCCGTGGCGAGCAGCTCGCGCAGTGATCGCCGCTCCCGGAGGAGCGCGCCGAGGTCTGGCTCTTGGCGGGGCGCTGCGCCGGTGTCGATTGCGAGCCGCTGGGCACGAGATCGGCGCAGAGCGTCGGTCACGACCTCGATCGGTTCGGGCTGGAGGTGTGGGCTGGTGTGTTCGGGGGTCTCGTCTCGGTCTCGGCCGACGATGTAGAGGTGGTTGCCGAGCCGTCCGCGGGAGAGGCCGACGTAGCCGAGTTCTCGGTAGAGGGCGTCGTTGCCGAGGAGGAGTGCTCGGTCGCAGGTGAGGCCCTGGGCTTTGTGGGCGGTGGTGGCGTAGCCGTGGGCGAGGTGGCCGGCGTCGAGGTACTTGGTCGAGACCTCGCAGTTCTGGCCGGTGTCGAGGCGCACGGTGAGCGTCCGGGCATCAATGTCGACGGCGGTGATGGTGCCGAGGCTGCCGTTGGTGAGCCCGCGTCGGCGGTCGTTGCGGAGAGCGAGGACTCGGTCACCGGTCTGGAAGGTTCGTTCGCCGGTGGTGGTGAGTTCGGGTCCGGTGAGCTGGTGGTCGATGGTCATGCGGGCTCGGGCGATGGCGTTGAG
The DNA here is from genome assembly GCA_028822535.1 of Acidimicrobiales bacterium. Taxonomy (GTDB): domain Bacteria; phylum Actinomycetota; class Acidimicrobiia; order Acidimicrobiales; family Salinilacustritrichaceae; genus Salinilacustrithrix. Next base: position 10,992 of record JAPKDO010000107.1, on the reverse strand, counting down.
TTGGTCGACGTCGATCCATCGGGCGGCGATCATCTGGGCGTGCTCGCCGGCGAGGGTGGCGGCCCACCAGTCGGCGACGATCTGTTGACGGACCTCTGTGGCGGTGTCGGCGGTGATGATCCGGCCGTGGTCGCGGTACGCAGCGAGAGCGACGTCGAGGTCACCGGAGCGAAGTTCCTTGAGCGCCGCTCGTTCCCATGCTTCTCGTTGGCGACGGTTGTCGGACAGGGTCAGGGTCTCGAGCCGGTCGGTGAGCCCGCGGAACGCGCCGCCCGCGCCGATCTCCTCGAGCTGGTGGTGGTCGCCGACCAGCACGACCTTCGCCCTGGCGGCGTGTGCGTGGTCGAGGAGTCGGATCATCGTTCGGGAGTCGACCATCGCGGCTTCGTCGACGACCACCACGGCGTTCTTCGGAAGCCCACCGCGTTCGCGGTGGGAGTCGAGGTCGATGCGGAGGCGGGCGATGGTCGATGACGGCGGGGTACGAGGTGCGAGGTGATCGAGCCGGACTGGGCGTCGCTCGGAGCGCGGGATTCGGAGCGGGACGCGGTAGGGCGAGAGAGGGGCCGGTGGTGTGGGTGGCGGGGAGCGAGGCGAGGTGGGGCGAGGGAGGGGCTGGCGGATGAGAGCGGCGGTGAGCGCGGGTGGCAGGTAGTGCGGGCGGGGTCGGTGTGTGAGGGCGGCGGTGGAGCGTGGAGGTTGGTCGGCGGAGGTGGGGTTGGAGGGGAGACACAGGATGCACACGCGTGCGATCGGCGGTACCGTGGTCGGTACCAGCCCCCTCGCCGGGGTGCTCGGCTCGGCTCGAACTGGTGATCGCATCGGATTCCACGCCCATCGCTGACAGAGGACGCGAGACCGCACACGACATCGTTGGCGGTGTTGCGGTCAGGGGCGTGTGCCGTGTTGACGATCGCCAAGATGGGCGTCGGCCAGGAGAACTACTACCTGAAGACCGTCGCGTCCGGGCTCGAGGACTACTACTCCGGCGCCGGCGAAATCGAGGGCCGCTGGCTCGGCCGTGGTGCGGAACGGCTCGGGCTTCTCGGCGAGGTCGACTCCGAAGCGTTGAAGGTGTTGCTCGCTGGCTACGACCCGATCGATCACGACCGTCGGCTTGCCGGGCGTCCTGGCCTCCCGCACACGCCGGGATGGGATCTCACGTTCTCGGCACCAAAGTCGGTGTCGATCCTCTACGGGCTTGGAGGCATCGACGTCGCCGAGCAGGTCGTCGCAGCTCACGAGGCAGCGGTGGCCGAGGCGGTCGGTTGGCTCGAGGCCCATGCCACGGTGTCCCGCCGACGGATCGGCGGCGAGATCACGACCGTCGCCGGCGAAGGTCTGGTGATCGCGGCGTTCCGGCACCGCACATCTCGGCTCGGAGATCCGCAACTGCACACGCACGCGCTGGCGGCGAATGTTGTCGAACGGAACGACGGATCCTGGGGTGCGCTCGATTCGCGTCCGATGTTCCGGCACGGCCGAACGGCTGGCTACCTCTATCAAGCCGTGCTGCGGAGTGAGCTGACGGCCCGGCTCGGCGTCGGCTGGACCACGGTCGACAAGGGCGTGGCCGAGATCGCTGGCACGAGACCCGAGTTGCGGGCGCTGTTCTCCAAGCGTCGGGCACAGATCGAGGCGGCCATGGCCGAGGCTGGCGAGGTGCCGTCTCGGCGCGCCGCTCAGGTCGCGGCCTACCAAACCCGTCCAGACAAGACGGTCGTCGACACCGACACGAGCCTGTACGCCCGCTGGGAGCGTGAGGCCCTCGAGGCCGGAGTCGGGATCGCCGAGGTGTCGGCGGTCATCGACCGGACCGTCGACGTTGAACCCGCCACCGTCGACATCGAGGACGTGATCACCTCCTTGGTTGATCCGGCCCACGGCCTGTGCGCCTCGGACTCGAGCTTCGATCGTTCTGATGTCGCCCGAGCTTGGTGCCAGCGGCTCCCGGCCGGAGTTCGTGTGAGCCGGGCGATGGTGGAGGGCCTGATCGATCGTGCCGTCGGTGATGGCCGGATCGTCGAGCTCGACGCGGGCCAGGGGAGCGGGCCAGTCGTGGTCGGCTCGGACGGAGACACACGGCGCGTCGGCGTCGGCGCCCAGCGATGGACCACCGTCGAACTTCTCGACGTCGAACGGCGGATGCTGCATCTCGCCGACTCGGGCCGGAACACGCACGTGGCGACCGTCGACCAACGCCGCGTCGATGATGTCCTCGCAGTTCGGGCCGATCTCGGCGACGACCAGGCGGCAATGGTCCGCCAGCTCACAACCTCGGGCGACGCGGCCGATGTCGTCGTCGGTCGTGCCGGCACCGGCAAGACATACGCACTGGCCGTCGCCGTCCAGATCTGGCGGGAGGCCGGCTACCACCCGACGGGAGTTGCGCTTGCCGCCCGCGCCGCTGCCGAACTCGAGGCCGGTGCCGGAGTCCGATCATCGACCATCGCCCAACTGCTGGTAGACGCCGATCGATACCCCGAGCCCGCCCTGACCGATCGGTCGGTCCTGATCGTCGACGAGGCCGGGATGGTCGACACACGACGACTGGCCGAACTGCTCTCCCTGGCGCGGGACGTTGGCGCCAAGGTCGTCCTCGTCGGTGACCATCACCAGCTCCCGGCCGTCGAAGTCGGCGGGAGCTTCGCCGCGCTCGCTCAACGGCTCGATCCAATCGAACTGGTCGAGAACCGGCGTCAGGTCGAAGCGTGGGAACAGAACGCGCTCGCCCGCCTCCGGACGGGCGCGGGTGGACGCGACGGCATCGCCGAGGTCATCGATGACTACCGGGACCACGATCGGGTCCAGATCGGCGAGAACCCCTCCGAGGTCCGTGCCGTCATGGCCCTCGACTGGTACCGGGCGCACTCGGCCGGAGAGGACGTCGTGATGGTCGCGCTCCGCCGGGAGGACGTCGCCGAACTGAACACCCGGGCCAGGGCGTTGCTCCTCGACGACGGCACGCTCGATGACACAGCTGCGGTGGTCGTTCGCGAGCGGTCATTCTCCGTCGGAGACCGGGTCGTGTGTCTGCGCAACGACCGCCGGCTCGGCGTCCACAACGCACTGATGGGAACGATCACCACCGTCGACCGAGACGACCCCAGCGCCACTTTGACGCTCGTTGGCCGGGACGGGCGCGCGTACGCGGTCAGCGCTGCCTATCTCGAGGCCGGGCATCTCGATCACGGCTACGCGACCACGATCCACAAGGCGCAGGGGGCGACCGTGGATCGATGTCTGGTGCTCGGCGACGACCGCCTCTACCGGCAGGCCGGTTACACCGCCATGTCTCGAGGCCGACTCGCCAACGACCTCTACCTGATCGGGACCGACGACCGCGATGAACATCCCGAGCTGGAACTGGATCAACACGGTCAGGACGACCACGAAGATCCGTTCGACCGTGCTGTCCGGTCGTTGCACCGCGACGGGGCGAAGGGGCTCGCCAGTGATCTCGGCGATGAAGACTCGTCTGGCGGACAGCGCGCCGAGTCCTTGGCCGAGCTGTGGCGACGATGGGACACGCTCGCAGCCAGTCTCGGTGCCATCCCCGCTGACCCCACCGTTCGTTTGTCCGGTCTCTCGGCCGAGCACGCGGCGGTCATCCGGTCGGTCGAAGAGGCCATCACGATCGTGGATCAGGTAGCCGAGCCGGGGACCGCGTGGCGACGCTGGACGAACTCGCCCACTACCCGAGAGCAGCGTCAGATCGAGCGGGCCGAGGCTCGACTCGACGAGCTCCGAGGACGGCGAGACGAACTCGCCGATCAGATCGCACGGCTCTCCGAGGAACGGGACGTTCGAGCGGGGTGGATCGACGCCAACCGGGAACAGCTCGACGAACTCGATGAACTCTCCAACACCATCGAGTGGCGGTCGACGCAAGCCGGCCTCGCCGCTGAGATCGACCGACCGGACCACGTGACCGCCCACATCGGCCAGCCGCCGGTCGGTGACCGCACGGCCTGGCGCGCCGCGGCGGCTGCCATCGAGGCCTACAACGCACGGTGGGAATCGGTCGATGTTGCCGCCCTATCGGCGGACGAGGCGCACCGGATCCATCACGACCGCGTCTGTGAAGCCGTCGCGGCGGCTCGACCCACTCCGCGGCTCACGCCGCCCGAACCCACGTTGGTGCTCTGATGGCGAGATCACTCGGGGTCCGGGCCGAGCACGGCACGAACGATTCGTTCGATCGCCTCGCGGGGCACGCGCTTCTGGCATCCGATCCACGCGAAGGGAAGTCCGGATCGCCCCTCCGTTCGTTCCCACTCCACCGTGAGGTCGTAGGCCTTGGATCTTCCGAGTTGCAGGACCGTCGCGGCTTGCTCGACGGTCATGAATTGGGGCAGGTCATCGATCACGTTGTTCTCCTCGTCCGTTTCGAGCCCATCGATCTGCCAATGCCTCTTTTGATGCCGAAAACGGCCAAAGTTTTCGAGAAAATTTTTCCAGGTCAGGCCCAACGTCAGTTCAATGCCGGACTGTGTGCCCGACCGGCCAAGCTTTTTCGAGGGCGTCGAGCAAACCGTCCCAGGGCCGCGGACTTCTACGATCCTGAGGTGCGTCCCCGCCCCGCGACACCGACCGACGGCATCATGAGTCCGGCTCGTGGTTGAGCTGTTCGAGTGGTCGGTCGTCGTTGACGGCGAGGTGATCGACGTGCTCGCCGAGCGGAGACAAGAAGGCGAGGTCATCTACCTCGACGACATCGCCGTGTACCCGGCGTCGGAGGCATCGGCCGAGGTCGGGGCCTCTGCTGTGCTTCGTGTCATCCGCAACGGACTGCCCCAGCGGTTCGCCGGGACGGGTGCTTCCACGCTGATCATTCGGGGAACGCGGCTGTCAGGAGCGAATCCCGGTCGTACAGTGGAGATCACGATTCGACTCGATGAGGAGGAGAGCCCATGAGTGCGACGTCTGACGCAAGCCGCCGAGCCGGCGATCTCCTCACCGACCTCCATCTTTGGGACACCGTGCTCGAGCAGCTTCGCGAAGAGGGCTTCTCGCAGGCGCAGTCCATCAAGGCCACCGTCGAACGGCTCGGTGTCCCGCTTGCCGACGCGAAGCAGATCGTGCACCTCAGCGCGGCATGGGCCGACCGCCGGTCATCCAACGACGAATTTCACCGGTCGCTCGACGACGCGGCCAGCTCCAGCGGATGAGGTCGAGCGGCACGGTTTTTCCGGATCGGGCAAAACGTAGCCAGCAACGTAGCCACTTACGGGCTGGCGACGGATGTTGACCGCACCGGTCGATACAACACAGATCAGCACCCGGCTGGACGACTGAACCCCTGCTGACCTGGGGTTTCGCGCAACATTCGACGGCATTTTCCGGCACCTGAGAGTACGGATCAAGACGGTCCGGACGCCCTCAGATCTGCTTTGCAAGCAGGGGGTCGTGGGTTCGATTCCCATCGTCTCCACCAAGAACCGCCACTCGACCCGACGGCCCCGCAGGCAGCGAGGACGGTCAGTTGGCGAGGGTGAACAGGTCGGCTTGGACCGTCGTCTCGGCTGGTTCTTCGCGGTCTGGATGGTCGCGGTCCGGCCGGTCGTCGGGTGGTGCTCGCCAGGGGGTGCCGTCGGGGTGGAGGAAGTGTCGGTTGCCGGGTGGGCCGGTTTCTCGGAGACCGAGGCGGGTCTTGCGGTCGTGGCAGTGCCAGCACTTGAGGCTGAGGTCGTCGATGGTGGTGGTGTGGGTGAGCGCCCAGCCGGCGATGTGGTCGATCTCGACGCGGAAGGTGCTGCCACAGAACTCACAGGCGCCGCCGCGTGCTTCGAGTGCGGTGCGTTGGTGGGCGGTGACCTGGCGGCCGAGGTGGGTGACGTTGATGATGTCGACGCCGTCGCGGATGACGAGAGCGAGGACGGCATCGCTCATCAGGGCGCGCAGGGCGGTGAGGGACACGGGGCCGACGCCGGCGATCTCGCATCGTTCGCCGTCGTGGACCGATCCGCGGTTGAGGGCGGCGAGGTCGATGCTGGCGATGACCTTCTTGTCGGGCCGCACGGCCTGCGACCGCCGTGTCGGGGCCGCGTCACTGTTGGGGGTGTTGGCGAGGAGTCGGTCGCGGGCGACGTCGGCGGCGTAGGCCTCGGCGGGTTCGAACCGGCCGGCGTTGCGGGCATCGGCGAAGGCCTTGTCGATCGGCGTTTTCAACGCGGCGTCGATCTCGGCCATCTCGTCGACGGGTAGGCGGAGTAACAGGTTGCCCATGCCGTCGGCGTCGTTCCAGCGGCGCATGCATCGTTGTTCGTGGAGCCGTCGTCGGGTGGCTTCGCGGTCCTTGTCGGCACGAGCTCTCGCGGCGGCGGCTCGTTTGCGGAGTTGGTGCAGGGGTTCACGGCGGGCCGAGTCCAGCAGTTCTTCTTCGCTGTCGGGCGAGGCGGCGACGGCGTCGGAGACGTCGTCGGCTTGGTCGTCGGACACGTCACCGTGCCGCAACGCTTGGTCGGTGCCGGTCTGGTGGCCGAGCCGTTTCGAGGTCGACAGTTTGCGGCGGGCCCGGCTGGTGCCGGTGCCGGTCTTGCGGGCGATGTCGTCGGCGGCGGACTTGGCGCCGTTTCGTTTCCAGGCGCCGGCTTCGTCGTAGCGGGCGGCGGTGCGGGTGACGGCCCCGGCGGTGAGTCGTTGGCAGGCGACGAGACTGTCGAAGACGGCTTCGATCTCGTGGAGTCCGATCGTGTCGGGCTCGAGACGGCCGCACACGTCGCGGGCGTGGGCGAGCAGTTCGAGCACTTCTGCTGCGGTCGCCGGCCCCCGTGCCATACCCAACACGATATCGAACATACGTTCGAGTATGCAACGGAAATTCTGAGAACCGTGGCAGAACGACGTCAAGCGTCGGGAACGAGGACCGCCCGACACCGACACCGACACCCAGGCGTGAGATCCGATCGACGTGGGTATGGCACCTGCGATGTCGGACGACCGTCCGACGCTTCGACACTTGGAGGAACACCTGCGCAACGAGACGACCGGTCCGGACCTGGGCGCCAAGGAAGCCGGGGACGAGCCCACGGCCGACGAGGCCGCTGCGGCGGAGCGTGCCGCCGAGCAGTCCGACGACGTGTCGGACGACTACCGCGAGATGACCGAACGCGGCGCCAACGCCGAGGGCGAAGGCAAGATCGACTGAAGACCCCGGTTGCAGAAGTTCCGGTTGCAGAAGATCCGGCGGCCGCTCAGTCGAGTCGGCGGATCCGGATCTGGGTGATGCGACGGCCGTCGAGCGCCTCGACCTCGAGGACGTGGTCGCCGACGGTGACCGTCGCGCCGATCTCGGGAACGGTCCCGAGGTCGGCGAGGACGAGCCCGGCGATCGTCGCCACCTCGGGATGGGCGACCTCGATGCCATGATCGTCGCGCAGCACGGCGAGCGTGACGCCGCCCTCGACGCTGAGCGTGCCGTCGTCGTGACGGGTCACCTCGTCGGCGTCGTGCGCGACCTGATCGTCCATGACCTCCGCGATGAGGTCGTCGAGGGTCACGAGGCCGAGCGTGCCGCCGAACTCGTCGACGACGAGGATCGCATGGGTCCGCTCGCGCTTGAACCGTTCGAGCAGCCGCTCGGCCGACGTGGTGGCGGTGACGCTGGGGAGTTGACGGACCAGGTCGACCAGCGCAGGAGAACCCGAGGCCTGGGACGCCCGGATCAGGTCTTTGACGTGGATCATCCCGACGACGTGGTCGAGGTCGCCGTCGATGACGGGGTAGCGGCTCCGCGGTGAACTCTCGACGAGGTCGATGACGTCGTCGACCGAACTCGAGAGGTCGATCACCGACATCTCGGCCCGGGGCGTCATGAGCTCCTCGGCCAGTCGTTCCTCGAGGTCGAAGATGTTGTGGATCAGCCCGCGCTGCATCGCACCGAGTTGGCCGCTGGCCGCGGTCTCGTCGGTGACGAACTCGAGCTCGGCGCTGGTGTGCAACGAATGCCGCTTGTCGGGCTCGGGGATCCGCAACAGACGCATCAACCCCAGTGCGATGGTGTTGAGGACGAACACCATCGGCCGGAAGACGACGCCGAAGAGGCGCATGACCGGGTTGACCTTGAGGCTCACGTTCTCGGGCGCCTGGAGGGCGAGCGCCTTGGGGATCATCTCGCCGAACACGACGTGCAGATAGGTGATGATGCTGAGGGCGACGATGAACCCGACGGTGTGGGAGGCCGCGTGCGACAGCCCCCAGTCCTCGAACGGTCCGTAGAGCCACTTGGCCACGGCCGGTTCGCCGTACATGCCGAGGCCGATGCTGGCGAGCGTGATGCCGAGTTGGGCGACGGCGATGTAGCCGTCCTTGCCGGTCGGCCGGTCGAAGACGTCGACCAGCCAGCGAGCCACCCGGCTCCCGTCGTCGGCGAGGGCCTGCAGTCGGCTCCGGCGGGCGCCGACGAGCGCGAACTCGGCCGCGACGAACACGCCGTTCACGACGACCAGCGCCAGGACGGCGAGGACCGGAAGCACGACGGTGGTGATCATCGACGTCCCTCCGGGAGGGCGAAGCTGACCCGGCGGACCGAGGTGAGATCCATGGCGTCCACCCGCAACGAGACGCCGGCCGAGTCGATCGCGACCTCGTCACCGACCCGTGGAAGGCGACCGAGTTCGTGCCACACGAGACCGCCCACCGTGTCGACGTCGAGGTCGGGCGGGCGCAGACCGAAGCGTTCGAACAACGTGCGGACCAACACGTCGCCGCGGGCGGTCACGACGTCGTCGGTGACGGTGATCGGGTCCTCTTCCCGGTCGAACTCGTCGAGGAGCTCGCCGAAGATCTCCTCGACGGCGTCCTCGAGCGTCACCATGCCGACGACCGAACCGAACTCGTTCACGACGATGGCGCAGTGCTGGTCGTTCTCGCGTAGCCGACTCCACAGCATCGGGACCGTCGCGACCTCGGCGACGTCGAGACTGGGATGGGCGATGTCGCCGACGGGCGCGTCGCCGCGACGGCGGGCGTGTTGGAACAGGTCACGCAGGCCGACGATGCCGACCACGTCGTCACCGGCTCCCGTGACGGGGAAGCGGGTGTGCGGCGTGGTGGCGACCCGAGCGAGTGCCTCGCTGATCGGTTCGTCGGCGGACACCGTGGTGAGCCGACGCCTGGGCGTCATGATCTCGCGGACCAGTCGGTCCTCGACGTTGAGGACCCCGGCCAACATGTCGCGTTCCGATGCGTCGATCAGCCCGCCCTCGGCGCTGGCGCGGTAGAGGCCCTGGAGCTCCTCGGGCGAGTGGACGTGGGCGTGGCTGTGTTCGGTGTCGAGGTTCCACCAGCGCATGAGACCGAACGCCGAACCGTTGAAGACGGCGACCAGGGGCCGGAAGATCGTCTGGCTGACCTTCATCGGCGCGAGCGTGGCCATCGCCAGCCGCTCCGGATACCGCAGTGCGGCGGTCTTGGGAAGCAGCTCGCCGAGGATGACCTGCAGCGAGGTGATGACCACCAGGACGATCAGCACGGCGACGGCGCGCGCCCCGTCGCCGAGGGCGTCCTCCAACAACGGTGTCAACGCCGCCTGGCCGTAGGCGCCGGCCACGAGGCTGCTGAGCGTGATGCCGATCTGGCAGGCGGCGACGTAGTTGTCGAGGCGCTTCGGGTCCTCGAGGATCGCGAGCAGGGATGCCGCAGACGCACGGCCCGAGGCGGCGTCCTCCTGCACGCGCGAACGCCGCGACCCCACGGTGGCGAACTCGGCCGCCACGTACAACGCGTTGAACCCGACCATCACGAAGATGAGCAGGACGGTGACCAGGATGTTCATCGCACCGAGCGCTCGTCGTTGGCCGGAACACGGACAGGAACAGGGACAGCGCCGAGGCTAGCGAGCCGGTCTCGACCCGTCGCCCGCAGGACCAACCGGGTGAGCAGACCGGCGCTCGGCTGGTCGTCGGCCGGTGCTTCCTCGTCGACGAAGTCGAAGAGGTCGTCCCAGCGCCGATCGAGCGTCACGAGGGCCTCGGGCAGGGGGATCACGTCGACCCTGCGGCTCGTCCGCCGCTGCACGAGCAGCCCGAGGTCGTCGAGTTTGGCGAGGGCGTCGTCGACCTCGAAGTCGACGGGCATGCCATGTGCCGCCAGCCAGGTCTCCGCTGTCGCGTCGAGTTCCTTCGGCGTCGACGGTCCGGCTCCGGCGAGCAAGCGATAGGCGATGAGCACCTCGAGGGTCTCCTGCTCCTCGGCGGCGGCGAAGAGCGTGTGGATCACGCCGGGTCCGTCGCCGGTCGTGCGGAAGTACAGGTTCTCGGTGAGGGTCTTGAGGTGTTCGACCCGCCGGTTCTTGAACTTGGAGTACTGCCGGAACAGGAAGGCGCCGAGGGTGACCGCACCGCCGAAGAGCACGGCGAGGGCCGCCTGGTCGATGGTCGGCGTCTCGTCGCGTAGCCCGAGCGTCGCAGCCAGCAGGAGGAACAGGAGCCCGATCGTCGGCGCCAACTTGGTGGCGAGCACCAACACGCCGGACGCGACCGCGGGAACGCCGACCACGATCCGGTCGATGGGCCGGAACGTCACCTGCACCGACGGCAGGAGCATCTCGAGATCGGCCCGTGGCACCGACTTGAACATCTTGAGCGACCGCTGCCCGGGTTGCAGGTTGCGGGCCGATGGATCGATGCCCCGCTCCTCGAAGTGCGCCTGCGGGCGAACGAGCGAGTGGATGACGACCTCGTCGTCGATGGTGATCGTCTTGTCGACAGATCGCAGACCCTTGAGCTTCTCGATGGTGACGGTCTCGGTGCGCGAGCCGCGGCGGGCGATGGTGAGCGTCTCGTAGTCGTCGAGGTCGATCGAGAACCGGAGCGGGATCAGCGACTCGGTGGCGAGCGCTTCGTCGAGGTCGGCCTGGGTGACGGGCTCGAAGTTGCCGTCACGCAGCAGGCCCTCCAGGCCGTCGCCGACGGCGGTGGGGTCCGTCCCGTCGTTCCAGGCATCGACCAACGCCTGGGTCTCGGCGTGGGAGCGGTAGTGGATCAGGGC
>JAPKDO010000106.1 GCA_028822535.1 Acidimicrobiales bacterium | reverse complement strand
CCGACCGTCACCTCGATGCCGGCGTCGGAGAGCATCGCGACGCCCTGTCCGTGCACACGGTGGTCGGGATCGAGGAGCCCGACCACCACCCGGCGTACCCCGGCATCGATGAGGGCGCGGGCGCATGCCGGGGTCCGACCCTCGAAACAACACGGCTCCAAGGTCACGATCACGGTCGATCCGCGGGCGTCGGGTCCCGCAGCCTCCAACGCGGCCGCCTCGGCGTGATGGCCACCCGGCGCGTGCGTCGCGCCGGTCACGACCCGCCCGCTCGTCGTCAGGAGGACACACCCGACCCATGGGTTGGGGTGGGCGACGGCTCGTGCCCCGGCAGCGACGTCGATCGCCAACCGCATCGCCTCGTCGTCGATCACCGGGTCCACCCTACCGATGGGCCGAATGGCCCCTGTGCCCACGCACGGCGCGCAGTACGATTCGGACGGTCGGAGCGTAGGGAGACGGGCGGGAGGTCGGCGATGAGTATCACCGCAGTCGCAACCGGGCGGGCGGTCGTCTGTGACGACGACGCACTCGTCCGCAGCGTGATCCGCCAGCTCCTCGACGACTCGCTGGTGTCCGTCGTGGGCGAGGCCGACTCACCGGCGGGCGCGCTCGAGACGATCGACGAGACCGGCGCCGACATATTGATCCTCGATCTCGCGTTGCGTGGCGGCAGCGGCGAGCGGCTCCTGCAGGAGGTCGCAGCCGAGCGTCCCGACCTCCGTGTCGTGGTCTATTCGTCCTACGCCGCTGACCACGCACAACTCATCGCTGCTGGTGCCACTGCGGTGGTCGAGAAGCCGGACTTCGCTCGCCTCCACGACGCGGTCGACGAGGTCATCCGCGAGCTCGGTCTCCCTGTCCAGCGGCGACGTCCGTCACCGTGCGAGGTCGTCGACCTCCCCGCCCCGACCGCCGTCTCGCTGAGTGGCTTCGAGCCGTGGGCATCATTCCTGCACGCGGCCGAACGACTCCGGGCCGGCGACGCCGTCCTGTGCGCGGACATCCTTCCGGCGATCACGATGCGCGACGTCTGGGACGACGTGTTCGCCACCGACCACCGGGTCGCGCTCGGACGGGCGATGGTGGCGGAACGACGGTCGAGCGACCGGGTCAGCGTGAGCCCGGAGGGGCGGCCGGTGCAACTTCTGGTCGGCGGCCATCCGGAGGCGCCGACGTCGGTGTTCAAACGTCTCGTCGCGCGGTGGGCGCGCGAAGTCGACATGGGGACACCGGTCGGAGCGGTCGGACTGGTGCGGACGTCGGACGACCCCCACGACCGCCTCCGGGTCGTCGTGACCTCCGTGGCGACGGAACGCAGCGCGCCACTGCGCCTGGTCTGACCGCACCGCGGAGCACCCCGGGCATCGACGGGGTCGGTGGATGCCGCGATCAGTGTGGGCGATCGCCTCGGAGGAGTTCGAGCGCATGGGGGATCACGTCGCCGACCGCGTCGAAGCATTCGATGGAACCCGTCGTCGACCCCGGAAGGTTCAGGATCAACGCCGCGCCGATCGTCCCCGCCCGTTGACGGGAGAGACGTCCCAGCGGGTTGACGAGGCGCATCGCCTCGGCCAGCCCGGGTGCCTCCCGATCGATGACGGCGCGGGTACCTTCAGGAGTCAGGTCGCGCGGCCCGAAGCCGGTGCCGCCCGTCGTCACGACGACGCCGGCGAAGTTCGCCGACATGTCGCGAAGGGCTCGCGCGACCGACTCGATGCCGTCCTCGACCGCGCGCCGTTCGACCACCGTGAAGCCGGCGTCGGCGAGGTGCTCGACGAGCGCGTCGCCCGATCGATCGTCGCGCGTGCCGGCGATGACACCGTCGGAGACGGTCAGGACCTTCGCATCACTCATGTGGCGACCCTACGAGTCCGGCCGTGGCGGGTCGGGTCGGATGACGACCGCTCAGCGGCGCGGGAACGTGGCGAGGAACATCCCGTCGCGATCCTCGTCGGGCGCGAGAACGGCCCGGTCACCGTCCACGAAGTCGGGCGCCAGGTCCAACGCGGCGATCACGCCGTCGGTCTCTGCGACGGTGAGGGTGCAGACGCTGTACACGAGCAGACCGCCCGGAGCGACCAACCGCGCCGCGGCGTCGAGCAGCCGGACCTGCAGTCGAGCGAGGCGCTCGGGCGCAGCGGCATCGACGCGCCACCGGGCGTCGGGCCGACGCCGCAGGACACCGAGTCCCGAGCACGGAGCATCGACGAGGACCCGGTCGAACGTCCTCGGGGCGAAGGGTGGCGACGTGCCGTCGGCGACGAGGCTCTGCACGGACGCCTCGAGACGGCGAGCATTGTCCACCACCAACGAGATCCGGCTCGTCGACGAATCGGCGGCGACGACCGACGCTCCCGACGACGCCATCCCCGTCGCCTTCCCCCCGGGCGCCGCACACAGGTCGAGGACGCGCTCCCCGGCGTCGGCGCCCACGGCGTCGACGATCGCCTGCGACGCCAGATCCTGGACGTAGCCGTCGGATCGCCGATGCGTCGTCGCGGGCACGTTCATCGCCGCGAGCGCGACCGGAGCAGACTCCGCGCCGAGGAACCGCTGGAGCTCGAGCACGATCCAGTCCGGATACGAGAGTTGCACCCCCTCGCTCGGCCACTCGATCCCGTTCGTGACGTCGGTCGCCACCCGGCGGAGCACTGCGTTCACCAGACCACGAGCCGGTCGTGGCGACGCCCCGACCGTGGCGTCGACGGAGGCGTGGGCGGCAACGTCGCCGAACGCGAGTTGGTAGGCGCCGAGACGGAGCGCTGCCCTGACGCGAGCGCTCACGTCGCCGCGACGGTGTCGATCGACCAGGTGGTCGCACGCCCGCTTCATGCGCTCGGTTCCGTAGACCAAGCCGGTGACGAAGCGCCGGTCGCGCTCGGCGAGGTCGGAGCGGTCGAGGATGGCGTTCGTGGCGAGGTTGGCGTAGGCGCCGTCGCTGTCGATGCGCACCAGCGCGTCGATGGCGGTTCGGCGCGCCTGGACGCCGGGGTCGGCGCTCACGACCCGAGCCGGTCGTCGTCGGACCACCGCGCCCCGTTGGCCCAGGCGCGAGCGTCGAGACGAGGCTTACCGGCGGGCTGTACGTCGAGCAGCTCGATGACGCCGTCGCCCGTCGGGTGCACGATGCCGTCGCCCGTCGGGTCGAGGGACGTACGCCAGACCTTGAATCGGTCGCCGTCGCGAGTGGTCCACGCTCCACCGACACGTACCTGTCGATGGATCACATCGGCGGGAGCCGTCCAGTCGATGTGCAGGTCGTCGGGAGTGATCTTCTTCGCATACGTCGGTTCGCCGACCTGCTCGCGTGGCGTGCCCAGCCCGGCCTGCAACGACTCGACCAGCAGCCGCGATCCGGACTCGACCAGACGCTCGCGCAGTTGGTCGGCGGTCTCGTCCGCACCGATCGACAGCTCGGTTCGGGCGTGCACCGCGCCGGTGTCGAGCCCTTCGGCGACGTCCATGAGGTCGACCCCCGTCGTGGTGTCGCCGGCGAGGATCGCCCGCTCGACCGGCGCAGCGCCACGCCATCGCGGCAGCAGCGAGAAATGGAGGTTGACCATCGCGAGCGCAGCGAGCACCGGCGGCCGGATGATCTGGCCGAATGCCACGACGACCCCGAGATCGGCGTCGCTGTCGACGACGTCGGAGACGTCATGGCTCACCGGGATGCCGAGGTCGACGGCGGCGGCCTTCACCGGCGTCGGCGTCGTGCCGCTCCCCCGCCCGCGTCGCCGGTCGGGATTCGTGACCACGAGGTCGATCGCGAATCCGGCGTCGGCGAGCGCGCGCAACGGCGGGACCGCCAGTCCCGGAGATCCGAGGTAGACGAGGCGCGACGGGACGAAGCGTCCGTCGCCCTGCGATGCGTCGGCAGTCATCGATTCAGCCGAAGCGGAGCCCCTTGGAGGCCGATGACGGTGGCTCCTCGAGCCGGTCCCGCATGGCCCGGATCTCGCGCAATGCACGCTTCTTCGTGTCGGGATCCATCCGTTCGGTCATCAACACACCGTCGAGGTGGTCGAGTTCGTGCTGGAACAACCGAGCGGTCAGCTCGTCGGCTTCGACCGAGACCTCGTTGCCGTCGAGGTCTCGTCCGACGAGGTGGACCTCCTTGGGCCGCACGATCTCGAACGACAGTCCGGGGATCGACAGGCAACCCTCCTCGTAGGTCCATTCGCCGTGGGACTCCACGATCTGCGGGTTGACGAGGACCTTCGGATCGTCCCGATGCTCGGGATCGAGGTCGTACACGAACAGGCGCTTGCCGACCCCCACCTGGGGTGCGGCCAGGCCGAGGCCGGGCGCCTCGTACATGGTCTCGAGCATGTCGCCGGCCAGTTTGACCAGGCGACCGTCGATGTCGGTGATCTCTGCCGCTGCGGCTCGGAGCACGGGGTCGCCGACGACACGGATGGTGTAGGGGGCACGCACGGCCCCGAGGCTACCGTCGACTCCCGTGGCTGCCCCCTCCGACCGCGATCACGAGCCGAGGGGCGAGCACTACTTCGCGGACTCGCCGTCGAGCCGCTCCCGGCCCCGGACGATCCCGCTCCGAGTGCGCAGCCACGACGTCGCACTCACGACCGACCGCGGGACGTTCAGTCCGGACCGCATCGATCCCGGCACCCGGTTCTTGCTGGAGCGAGCGCCGGCTCCCCCGACTATGGGCCGCTTCCTCGACCTCGGATGCGGGTACGGCCCGATCGCCATGACGCTGGCGCTCGAAGCGCCCGATGCAGAGATCGTGGCCGTCGACGTGAACGAGCGCAGCCGGTCGCTGACCGCGGCCAACGCCGCTGCACTCGACCTCGACAACGTGGCGGTCCGGTCGCCGGACGCAGCGGACGGCACCTTCGACCTCATCTGGTCGAATCCGCCCATCCGCATCGGGAAGCCGGCACTGCACGACCTGTTGTTGCGTTGGCTCGGGCGTCTCACCCCGACAGGGACTGCGATCCTCGTCGTCAATCGTCACCTCGGCGCCGACTCACTGCAACGGTGGTTGGGCGACCGAGGGCACCCGACCGAGCGGCTGGCCTCTCGCAAGGGGTATCGACTGCTCGCAGTGTCAGCTGCGGGTCGGGTCGACGACGAGGCGTAGACGACCGGGCGGACGCTCGACCGCATCGAGCGCGTTGCACAGACGTTCGTGGTCGGGCGCGGTGATCCGCCATCTGCCGTCCACGGGCCCCACCACGTCGACCTGGGGATGACCCGCACCACGCAGCTGTTCGGCGAACGCGTCGGCCGCCTCGCCGCTCACCTCGGCCATGGCGACCACGGGCGGGAAGCGGAAATCGGTGCGACGGATCCGCTCCGCCTCGGAGACCAGCGTGGGGTCTCCGTGGAGAGCCGCCTGCACGACCTCGTGGTCCGGCATCCGGGTCTGGAGCAGCACTCGTCCCGACCCGTGACGCCCTCCGACCAGCCGAGCGGCGCGGACGACCAGCGCCAACGCCTGCTCGGCCGCCCGGTACCGCGTCGCCAAGAGCTCCTGGTCGAGGTCGAGGAACGCCACCACGTCGGCGCGCTCGATCCGGTGCAGGGCCGCTTCGGTGCCGATCGCCAACCGGGCGTCGGGCACCGGGTCGGACCGGTCGGCAGTCACCTCGACGACCGGCTCGCCAGCGAGTGCTTCGAGGTCGTCGCGAACGCGGCTCACACCCATCCGCACGGTCTTGAGCTGTGTGCTTCCGCACGACGCGCACACGACAGGGCGCGTGTCCCCGCAGCGCCGGCACACGAGGTGATCGTCGCCGGGACGCTGCACCGACGCGTCGCAGCGGGTGCACCGGGCGAGGTCCCGACAGGACCCGCACGCCAGGAGCACCGCTCGCCCCTTCTGGTTCAGGATGCACACCACCCGCGCGTCGGACCGGACGAGGCGAGCGAGCGCCGGCGAGAAGAGCGCGTTGCGACCCAGGTCCTCCTCCCTCCGGTCGGCGACGATCACGCGAGGCCATCCGTCGCGTTCGGTCGCCCGGTCGAGAGTCACGAGCTCCGCCGCTTCGAGGGCCTCGAGGGACGGCATCGGCGAGGTGAGCACGCAGGGCACACCGGCCCGACGGGCCCGCTCGAGCGCTACGTCGCGCAGGTGCCAGGTCGGCGTCCGCTCCTCTTGGTGGACTTCGTCGTGTTCGTCCAAGACCACGATCGCCGCCAGGTCGGGCATCGTCGCCCACACCGCCGCCCGGGTCCCGACCACCGCGACGCCGCCGGCGGCGGCCCGGCCCCACCCGTCCGGATGGTGTGCCGTGGGAACACCGGCCCGGTCGAGGCGACGCGCCACCCGTTCGGATTGGCTGCGGGACGTGCACAACACCAGCGGATCGCCGAGGGACGCCGCGGCCTGGACGACCGGGATGACGTCGGCCGCCGGCGGAAGACGAAGCACCGTCGGGCGGCGACGGAACGCCCCCTGGATCACGTCATCGTCGCTCGGCGGCACCGGGTGGCGACGGACTCCGGGCGACGAGAGCGTCGTGACCATCCGCTCCGGCGACGCGGTCCGGAGGAACGGGACGGGAGTCCGGGCCGCCCATCGCCAGCGGGCCCAATGCGCGAGGCCGATCACGTCTCCGCTCGGCCCCTGTCCGCTGATCTTGGCGATCGGCTTCAGGGCCACGCCTTCCGGTGGTTCGACATCGATGTCGACGACCCACGCGCCGACCCGGCGCGGCCCGAGCTGCACCCGCACCCGGGTCCCGAGCGCGACCCGTCCCGCCCATTCGGGCGGGACGAGGTAGTCGAAGGTCTTGGTGATGCCGGTCTGGTCGGGCAACACCCGGACGACGAGCGCCTCGGGTGCGGGCTCTTCGAACAGCTTCACCCGGTGTGGTCTACCGCCTGGTTCAGAGACCGAGCGCCGACTTCACGTCGTCGACGCGGTCGGTGTTCTCCCACGGGAACTCGCCGGCCTCGCCGGTGCGCCCGAAGTGACCGTATGCCGCGGTCTTGCGGTAGATCGGCTTGCGCAGGTCGAGGTCCCGAAGGATCGCACCGGGGCGGAGGTCGAAGACCTCGTGCACGGCGTCGTTGATCTTCTCGGGATCCACGTTCTCGGTACCGAAGGTCTCGACCATGACCGAGACCGGGTGGGCGACGCCGATGGCGTACGCCACCTGGACCTCACAGCGTGCGGCGGCACCGGCGGCGACGAGGTTCTTGGCGACCCAGCGGGTGGCGTAGGCAGCCGAACGGTCGACCTTGGACGGGTCCTTGCCCGAGAACGCGCCGCCGCCGTGACGGGCCCAGCCGCCGTAGGTGTCGACGATGATCTTGCGGCCGGTGAGACCACAGTCGGCGTGCGGGCCACCGAGTTCGAAGACACCCGTCGGGTTGACGAGCACCTTGAAGTCGTCGTCGGCGAACTGCTCGGGCAGCGTCGGGCGGATGACCTCCTGGATGAGGTCGGGCTTGATCAGGCTCTCGGCGTCGTGGCCGGGCGCGTGCTGCGTCGAGATCAACACGGTGGTGAGCTTGTCGGGCTTGCCGTCGACGTAGTCGATCGTGACCTGCGTCTTCGAGTCGGGGCGCAGGTACGGGAGGATCCCGGCCTTGCGGACCTCGGCGAGACGCTCCGCCAGGCGGTGCGACAGGTGGATCGGCGTGGGCATCATCGCGTCGTTCTCGTCGCACGCGTAGCCGAACATCATGCCCTGGTCGCCGGCGCCCTGGTCGTCGATCTCGTCGCCACGCTCGCCCGTACGGGTCTCGTAGGCCTTGTCCACGCCCTGGGCGATGTCGGGGCTCTGCGGGTCGATCGAGGTCATGACGCCGCACGTGTTGCCGTCGAATCCCATCGACTCGCGGTCGTAGCCGATCTCCTTGATCGTGCGGCGCACGATGTCGGCGATCTCGACGTAGGCCGACGTCGTGATCTCGCCGGAGACGATCGCCATACCGGTGGTGACCATCGTCTCGCACGCGACACGCGCCATCGGGTCGTTGGCCAGGATCGCGTCGAGGATCGCATCCGAGATCTGGTCGGCCATCTTGTCCGGATGGCCCTCCGATACCGACTCGGAGGTGAAGGTGAAGTTGTTCATTGACTGCTCCTGGTTGAGATGACGGCGTCCAGCACCGCTCGGGCGATGACCCGCTTGTCCGCCTTGGCGACCTCGATGGCCCCGCTGGTGGACAGGATCACCACTTCGTTGGTGTCGTGTTCGAATCCTGCTCCGGGGGCGGACACATCGTTGGCCACGATGAGATCGGCGCCCTTTGCCCGGAGCTTCGATTCCGCATTCTGGCGCACGGAGTCGGTTTCGGCGGCGAACCCGACGAGGGTCTGGCCTGTCGGTTTCGACGATCCGAGGGCGGCCAAGATGTCGACGGTGGGTTCGAGTCGGACCTCGGGTGGGCCCTGGGCCTTCTTGATCTTCGATCCGGCCGTGGTGACGGGACGGAAGTCTGCGACCGCGGCGGCCATGACGACGACATCGCAGGTCGGCGCTCGACTGACGACGGCATCGTGCATCTCGTCGGCCGTCTCGACCGTGACCACCTCGATGCCGGTGGACACCGGGCGTCGCACGGTGGCGACGACGGTGACGTCGGCGCCGCGGGCCGCTGCCTCTTCGGCAAGCGCGAACCCCTGCTTCCCCGACGAGCGGTTGCCGATGTAGCGCACCGGATCGATCGGCTCGCGGGTGCCGCCGGCGGTGATCAGTATCCGGAGGCCACCGAGGTCACCGGAGGTCGGTTGCTTGGCCAGCACCGACTCGACGCGGGCGACGATCGTGGACGGATCAGCGAGACGCCCGGCGCCGGAATCGCCGCCGGCGAGTCGTCCCTCCTCCGGTGGAACGACGTGCACGCCACGTGCACGGAGCACCCCGAGGTTCTCCGAGACCGACGGGTGTTCCCACATCTCGGTGTGCATCGCCGGAGCGACGATCACCGGTGCCCGGGTGGCGATGAGCGTGGCGGTCAGCAGGTCGTCGGACCGTCCGGTGCGGTAATCCGACAGGAGCCGAGCAGTGGCCGGCGCGACGAGGACGAGGTCCGCTTCCTGACCGAGACGCGTGTGTGCGATCGGACTGCCGTCCTGGTCGTGGTCGACGTCCCACAACGACGTCCGCACCGGCTCGCTGGCCAGCGCGGAGAACGTGGTCTCCCCCACGAAGTGGAGGGCGCCCTCGGTGAGGATCGGCGTCACATGGGCGCCAGCGTCGATGAGACGCCGACAGACCTCGACCGCCTTGTAGGCCGCGATGCCTCCGGTGACACCGAGGACGATGCGCTTCCCGGCGAGCATCGTGTGGGGCCCGGCTGCCGAGGCCTATTCCTCTTTGTCGGCGTTCGCCGCGGCCAGGCGTTCGGCCGCCGCTGCTTCCTCGGCGGCACGCTTCGCCTCGAGTGCCTCGCCGTAGACCGGCAGGATCTTGTCGGCCGAGATCTCCTCGAAGCCGATCGAGAGCGGCTTACGGGCGACCGAGGGAACCTGCGGCGGAACCTGCGAGCCCAGCCCACCGCTGCCGACAGCGTTGAAGTACGCGTTGATCTGGCGGGCGCGGGTCGAGGCCAGCGTCACGAGGCGGAACTTCGAGTCGGCGCGTTCGAGGAGGCCCTCGATCGGCGGGTTCATCATCGTGTCGTGGCGGCCGGCCATGGGGGTCCTCCGAAAGGTATTCCCAGAAAGTGCGGAACGGTCCACGGTAGCAGCGGGCCGCCCGAGATCGTGAACCCTCAGCGCTCCGCGCCGTCGGTTCGTGCCGTCTCGATGAGGTGCTCGATCTCTTTCACCGTGCGCTCGACGGTGTCGTTGACCACAACCTGCATGCCGAGGTCGTCGGCCGCGGCGCGCTCCTCGTCACCCTTGCGGAGTCGCGCCTCGATCAGGTCGGGCGAGTCCCCGCGCTGTTCGAGCCGTCGACGTTGTGCGTCGCGGTCGGGCGTGTCGAGGAAGATCAGCAACGCTGACGAGTCGAGTGCCCGGACCGAGCGCGCGCCGGCGACATCGATCTCGAAGAGCATGTCCGTGCCCTCGGGCGGGGCGGGCACCGGGGTGCCTTGGCGGTAGTCGAGGAAGTCGACCCACTCGAGGAAGCCGTCGGCCTCGATGTTCGCGTCAAAGCTCGCCCGATCGGTGAACACGTACGCGTCCGCCGCCTCGCCTGGACGACGGTCGCGCGTCGTCCAGGACCGACTCAGCCAGATCTCGGGGTGGGTCTCGAGGAGCGCGGACACGACGGTGCCCTTGCCGGCGCCACCGGGGCCGGAGATGACGATGTTCATACGGTGGGTGCGTTCAACCGAACTCTTCGAGCAGCTTGCGCTTCTGCTGGTCGCCGAGCCCACGCACGCGCCGGGTGTCGGAGATCTCGAACTCCTCCATCGTGCGGCGTGCCTTCACCTTGCCGACGCCGGGCAGGGACTCGAGCACGGCGAGCACCTTCATCTTGCCGACCATGTCGTCGTTCTCTGCCTGGGCCAGGAGCTCGGGAAGAGAGAGCGACCCCATCTTGAGGCGCTCCTTGAGCTCGGCTCGGGCCCGTCGGGCCTCGGCGGCCTTCTTCAGGGCGGCCTGGCGCTGCTCCGGGGTCAACTGGGGGGGCTGCGGCATGCCGAGACCCTAGACGCGCGTGGCGCCGTGGCTACGAGAGCGCGCTGTCGACGAGAGCGGCTGCCGTCGCTTCGGGGTCGTCCGCCCCAGAGATGGTGCGGCCGAGCACGAGGAGGTCGGCTCCCGCCGCGAACGCCGCCCCTGCGCTGGCGATCCGGCGCTGGTCGTGGGACGGCTCGCCAGCGGCCCGGATGCCCGTCGCGGCGATGAACAACGTCGCCAGCATCTCGCGCGCCGGGGCGACGTCGGCGACCGCGCAGACCAGTCCGGCACAACCGCCGCCGATGGCGGAGTCGACGTGCTTGCCGAGGATGTGGTCGGGCGCAGAGTCGTCGGAGGTCAAGACCGTGACGGCGAGCGTCGTCGGCGGTGCGACCTGCGCTGCCTCGGCGCCCTCACGCGATCCCTCGACTCCGGCGCGGAGCATCTCGACGCCCCCGTGGGCGTGCAGGGTCACGAAGTCGATGCCGAGCGAGCCCAAGACCCTCGCCGTCCGATTCACCGTCGACGGGATGTCGTGCAGTTTCAGGTCGACGAACACCCGCAACCCGAGGTCGTGCATCGCTGCCACCGACTTGGGGCCCGTGGCGGCGAACAGTTCGGGGCCGATCTTCACGGTGCCGATCCACGGCGCGAGGTCACGTGCCTGGCGACGCGCTGCCACGAGGTCGTCGGTGTCCAGCGCGAGGCACAACCGATCGCGGACCTCGTCCGGCGCTTCGGTCTCGATCATCGTCATGTCGGCATCCCTCCCGGTCCCGGCCGACAGACTGCCACCTCGCCGCGACGGCGTGTCGCCGCTGCCGGGGATGAGGCACTTGTCCGGTTCGTTCCGCCCGTCAGCCACAGGACCTGAGGAGCGACCATGCGTGTTCGACGCATCGGGCCGGGGAAATCGTCATGAGCCGACACACGATCGACCCACCGACGATCGACAGGGCGCTGGATGCGTTGGAGGTCGCGGCCGATCTGTTGCGGGCCGCCGATCTGGACGACACGCCCGCTCGTGAGTTGCAGACCGTCCGGCGACTCGAGGTGGTGTTGCGTCGAATCGGTCACGGCGCCGACCGCGCCGCCGGCCACCTCGACGTGTCCGCCGCGTTCAGTCTCGGCGGGCACGCCAACGCCCGCTCCGCGCTGAAGCACCTGGGACGGCTTGCCGGCCGGGAGTCGCTGGGTCGCGTGCAGACGGCGCGAGCGCTACGGGACCTGCCGCGCGTCGACGCTGCCTACGCCGCCGGCCGGATCCCGACCGGTCACGTCCGGGCCATCGCCCGTGCCGCCGCGAATCCTCGTGTCTGCGACGCGTTGACGATCGCTGATCCGGGCTTCGTCGACCAGGCGAGCGAGCTCTCGAGGGCCGTGCCTCCAGGCCGACCAACGACAACCCGCTGCCCGCGGCGGGACCACCGACATCGCCGACAGCGAAGCGTTCCGCGGCACGCACAAGCGCATCAAAGAACGCGGGTTCCGACCCGTCCGCGACCCCGACGGAACCTGGACCATCCTCCGCCCCGACGACACCGGACCGAGCACCCCGTCGGCCTGAGCTCCCGACAGCCGCGCATCTGCGAGGGCTCTGGTTCGGCCGCGCCCGCGGGGACGTGACACACGGCGTTGACGACGAAGACCTGAATCTCCTACCGTTTCGTCACCTTTCGCCGGACTGGGGACTGCCCGTGATCGCTACTCGATACCGCCTCTGCGTGCTGGCCGGTGCTCTGCTCATCGGCGCGTGCAGCAGCGACGACGACC
>JAPKDO010000105.1 GCA_028822535.1 Acidimicrobiales bacterium | reverse complement strand
ACCACTTTGCAACCAAACTGGTGCTCCAATTCCTTCTGGGGCGCTGGGCGCCCGCTCAGTCGGAGACGTACGTCCGAACGTACTGGCACCGAGTCGAGGTCATGCAGGTCACCGTCGCGCGTGCCGCGGCAGCGGCCTTGGGGCGCTACGACCTCTTCGACGAGGAGGATCTCCTCGAACGGCTCTCGAGGTTCATGCGGGCCTGCGGGGCCGCAGACGACGTCCCGGAGCGTCAGGTGGTGAAGCTCCGCACCATGGGGACGACTCCGCCACCAATCGGGACAGCTCTCCCCTCGTGGTGGGTCGGACCCGAGACTGCTGGAAATTGGGGCGAGGCGCCGATGCTCGCCGGCTCGCCCGGTGAACTCTTCGCCGGCTCAGTTTGGACCATCGCCACAGACACGGACGCTCCACCAGAGGATCTCGCGCAATCCGTGTATCGCACACCCGACGGCATCGCCTGGACCGTCGATCCCATCACCGACAGGTTCGACCGGGTCTCATCGATCGCCGCGAACCAAGAGCAGCTTGTCGTCGTCGGCTTCGCCGGCACCGATGTCCGTGTCGCCACGACACAAGACGGCACCACATGGTCGACCAGCGTCGCCGCCACCCTCGACGCCGAGGACCTCTCGAACGAGACCGTGCCCCCCGGGACCATCGCGATCGTGAACGATGACCACGTCCTCGTTTTGGTCTCTTCTCCGAACGAGAACGGCCACGCCATCGGCTCCGTCCAAGCACGAATTCAAACCGCCCTCGAGGAACGGTTCCCCGAAGCGACGGGACCGGGCGGGTTCACGACCGACGCGGACGGCACCATCGACGGCTACGCCATCGACACCGGAGATGGCGAGGCGGCCCGCGGGCCCCTCACCGACCTGCTCGACGACGCCGAGATCGACACACTCCAGAATCCCAGCGACATCGTCACCGACCAAGAACTGTTGGCCAACGATGGCGACGGTCCATGGACCTCGACCCAGCTGGATCCGGAACGGACGTACATGCCCGCAAGAGGACTGGGATTCGCGAGTGGCGAACCGGCCACCGGATTGGTGGTCGTGACGATGGACGGCGAGACGTGGCGACCCGTGGCCCTTCCCGGCTTGGGAGAGATCATGGCGACACCCGTGGGCGTGTTCGCCATCACCGACGGATCCGTCTACCGGGCGGAAACGATCAACGGGCCGTTCGTTGAAGCGGACTTCGGGCCCGACCTCTCGAATGATCGCGGAATCCGCGCCATCCGAATCATCGGTGGCGACGGCACGATCGTCGTCACCCTCGACGCAGCAGCCGCCGACGCTGAGAGGCCGATTGCCGTGCTCGTCTCCGACGACGGACTCGACTTCCGCACCGTCGCAGTGCCACCCCTCGCCGACCCGGCGTACTGGCTCACCCCGCTTCCAGGAGGCCAGTTCCTGTCGCAGACAACTGCGATCGATAGTGCAGACGGAACCTTGACCATCGACGTAGCGACCATCGACCCCAGGGGTCGGTAGCGGATAGGCATGCTTGGCTCCCGACCGTCCAACGAGCCACGGGCCGCTCACAACTCCCAACTATGTGTGCGGGCGACCATCAAGATCCGGCAGTAGGCGTCCGCAGTTTCTGGCAGCCTTACGCCCGTGACGCGAGACCTGCCGTGGGACATTCTCTCCACGACCTGCGAGCGCCTGGCTGCGAAGTACGACCCCGGGCGTGTGAATGCAGCGGAGCGGAGGCGCGGCTTGTGGATTGTTGCCGGGATTGAGGCGCCCCAGTTCGCAGTGTTCGAGCCGGTCATGCGCAGGCGCCCGTTCTCTCGCGATTGGGAGGAGCTGGTGCCCGTCCAGGAAGCCGCGGCGCGCGCTGCGGCCGTTCTTCGAGAAGGAACCTGAGCCCGCCCGCGCGAAGTGCCGTGTGTTGGTGGTCTTGAAGCGCCACCTCGGAGCGACTTTCTGATCGCGGACCCACCCGCGATTTCCAGTTCTGCTGGACGACGGCTCGCGATACCCGGCACTTCTTGGTGCGGCAACCTTCAGCTCCATTCTCGACGTCGTGGGCGTCGGCCCCCGACGCCTCACACGTCGAGTTCAGACACGGCAGGTCGACGGGCCCGTCCCGACGTGCCGTTCAACGGCACCGATCGACTCAGCCGATCGACCATTCGCGAGCGCCCCGGCCCGATAGAGACCGGCGCATCGGTGAATGGGTGTCACTGCATGCCGCTGGGACTCGGTGGTTCAATTCGGACATGGACGCTCGGTCATCGACGGTCGAGATGCTCTGGGAGTCCACAGACCCCCACAAGGCACTGACGAAACGCTTCGGATTCAGCGATGCCTCGAACGCCGCGGAGTGGGTCGCCGAGACTCTTGATCAACACTGGGACCTCGACCTGACACGCTGCGGCCATCTCGTCATCAGCGATCACAACGTGATCGCCTGGATCGAGGTGGGTGGACGACACCTCGTCATGAAGTGGTCCGCAACTCCCGATCGTTTCAAGCATCTGGAGGACGCGGCACGGTTGGTCGCTTGGCTCGACACCAAGGGGCTGCCAGTTGTCGCTCCCCTCCCGGCCTCCGACGGTGGTCCGCTGGTGGGAGCTCAGCAACGATTCGAAGGGGAATGTGTTGTCCCGGTTGCCGCTGCGGGGCAGCCGATTCCAGGTGGGCTACTCCCAGTGGTCGCCGGGGAGCTTCTCTCGGTCGAGAACCCCAGACACATCGAAGACGCTGGGAGGATGCTCGCCACACTCCATGAGACCCTCGCCACCTATCCCGGACGCCCGGCCGGTCGTGGACGACGAGATCGAACGCAACTCGTGCACAACGACTTCCGGTCGGCCAACCTGCTCCACGACGGAGACAAGATCTGCGCCGTGTTGGACTTCGAAGAGATCAACCACGACTCCAGAGCTGCGGACATCGGGAAGTCAGCGGTACTGCTCGCGACGCGATACAGGGACTGGGGGCCGACCAGCACCGACGTTCGAGATACCTACGTCGAGGCCTACAACGACCACGCCGACGAGCCCTTGACGACGGCCGAGCGGCGTGAAGTCGATGAGGCCGTCGACCGACATCTCAGCGCCTTCGGATGGGCGTAGCAACTCTCCGCCCGGTGGGACTGCCGTCCGTCAACACGCACCGGTCGGCGCTTCTTGTCGAGGAGCGCCGCCGGAGACCCTGGCGACGGAGAGCAGTAGGAGAGGTGACGACACGCGATGACTAGTCCAGAAATGGTCCTGTCGTGCCATATCCGGACGAATGCGACATCGGGATACTGGATCCGTCCCACTCGCGTGATCGGAGCCCCGATGACCATTCTTCGCACGGTCTGCCCCAGTTGTGACGTCGTCCGCGTTCGAGCCGAGGACACGACGCTCCGCCAGTACGACGCGGGCGCCGCGCTCGAGGTCGAGTTCCAGTGTCCCGGTTGCGCATCCCGCGTGGTGCAACAGCTGAACGCTCGCATGATGCCGCTGCTCGTCAGCGCCGGATGTGTCGTCGAGAGCACGGTGCCGGGCGACGTGGAGGGTGCGATCTCCGAGGCGGAGATCCGCGCGTTCGTCGGCGAGCTCGATCGGGCCGACTGGTTGGACGAGCTCGCCTACTGAGCAAGCCTGGTCGGGGCCGTCGGTTGGTCCACTTGACCGACCAGTCAATAGTCTGCCGGCATGGAAATCACCGGTTCTTCATCTGTCATCACCGGCGGGGCCAGCGGCCTCGGCGAGGCCACTGCTCGACTGCTCGCCTCGAAGGGTCAGCACGTCGTCGTCGTCGACATGAACGACGAGAAGGGCGAAGCCGTCGCCAAGGACATCGGGGGCGTGTTCGTCCACGCTGACGTCTCCGATCCCGACCAGGTCATCGCCGCCGTCGATGCCGCCAAGGAGATGGGCCCGCTCAAGACGATGGTCACCGCCGCCGGCATCGGGTACGCCACCCGCACCATCGGTCGCGACGGACAGTACGAGTCGGCTCACGACCTGGACATCTACAAGAAGGTCATCGAGGTCAACCTCGTGGGCACGTTCAACTGCGTGCGCCTCGGCGCGTCGGCCATGAGTCTCAACGAAGCCGACGACGACGGTGCCAAGGGCGCCATCGTCACCGTGACCTCCGTCGCCGCGTTCGACGGCCAGATCGGCCAGGCCGCCTACTCGTCCTCCAAGGGCGGCGTCGTCGGCATGACCCTCCCCGTGGCCCGCGACCTCAGCGCCGCTGGCATCCGCATCAACTGCATCGCCCCCGGGCTGATCGACACGCCGATCTACGGCGAGGGCGAGGCCTCCGAGGCGTTCAAGGCCAACCTCGGCCAGAGCGTGCTCTTCCCGAAGCGCCTCGGTACCTCCGACGAGTTCGCCTCGATGGCGGCCGAACTGCTCACCAACAGCTACATGAACGCCCACGTCGTGCGCGTCGACGGCGGCATCCGGATGCCACCGAAGTGATCTGACGCTCCGCTCGCGGAACAAGCGGCCGGCCCCCGTGGTTCTCACGGGGGCCGTTGCCGTTTTCGAGAGAAGGTGCCGTCATGCGAGCCATCCACAACGGAGAGGTCGTCGCCGAGAGCGACGAGACGATCGTCGTCGAGGGGAACCACTACTTCCCGCCGTCGTCGATCCGGCGCGAAGCGTTCACGCCCACCGACCACTCCACCCACTGCCCGTGGAAGGGCGACGCGGCGTACTACACCGTGACCGCTGCCGGGGTCTCGGCCGAGAACGCTGCCTGGTACTACCCGGAGCCCAAGGACAAGGCAGCCCAGATCAAGGACTACGTCGCCTTCTACGGATCGAAGGTCGACGTCACCGAGTAGACGTCAGCTCCCGACGGTCGGGAGGTGCGCGGGGCGCGTCGCTTCGAATGCGGTGATCTCGTCTTCGATGCGCAGGGTGATCCCGATGTCGTCGAGACCTTCGAGGAACCGGTGCTGGGTCGAATCGTCGAGCGGGAACTTGCATTCGACGTCGCCGGCTCGCAGCGAACGGGTCGCCACGTCGATCTCGAACACCAGGGCCGGGTCGGCCTCGACCGCTCGGAGCAACTGTTCGCCGACCTCGGCCGACACCTGGACGGGGACGAGGCCGTTCTTGGTGCAGTTGTTGCGGAAGATGTCGCCGAAGCGAGGGGAGATGACCGCCTCGAATCCGGCCTGCTGGATCGCCCACACGGCGTGCTCACGCGACGAGCCCGTCCCGAAGTTGGGGCCGCCGATGAGGACGTTGGCGCCCTGGTACTGCTCCTGGTTGAGCACGAAGCCGGGGTCGTCCTTCCACTCGGAGAAGAGGCCCTTCTCGAACCCGGTCCGCTCGACGCGCTTGAGCCAGTCGGACGGGATGATCTGGTCGGTGTCGACGTCGGATCGATCCAACGGGACTGCGGTGCCTTCGATGGTGCGTACAGCTCTCATGTGAGGTCTCCTGGAGTGGCGAAGTGGCCGGCGATGGCGGTGGCGGCGGCGACGGCGGGGGAGACGAGGTGGGTGCGCCCACCACGGCCCTGGCGGCCCTCGAAGTTGCGGTTGGAGGTGCTGGCGCAGCGCTCGCCGGGGGCGAGCTTGTCGGGGTTCATGGCCAGGCACATCGAACAGCCCGGCTCGCGCCAGTCGAAGCCGGCGGCGCGGAAGATCTCGTGCAGTCCCTCGGCCTCGGCCTGGTCCTTCACCTTGAAACTGCCGGGAACGACCATGGCCCGTGGGATCGTGACGGTGCGCCCCTCCGCCACGGCGGCGGCCGCACGGAGGTCCTCGATGCGCGAGTTGGTGCACGAACCGATGAACACGGTGTCGACGGCGACCTCGCGCAGCGGCGTGCCGGCGGCGAGGTCCATGTACTCGAGCGCCCGTTCGGCGGCGTTGCGTTCGGTCGGGTCGGCGAAGCTCGACGGGTCGGGGAGCGTCCCGGAGATCGGGACGACCTGGCCGGGGTTCGTGCCCCAGGAGACGTGGGGTTCGATGGTGGCAGCGTCGAGCACGACCTCCTTGTCGAAGGTGGCGTCGTCGTCGGTGAACAGCGTCTTCCAGTCGGCGACGGCGGCGTCCCAGTCCGAGCCGGCCGGAGCGTTGGGGCGGCCCTGTACGTAG
This sequence comes from Acidimicrobiales bacterium, assembly GCA_028822535.1. Lineage (GTDB taxonomy): Bacteria > Actinomycetota > Acidimicrobiia > Acidimicrobiales > Salinilacustritrichaceae > Salinilacustrithrix. Next base: position 6,252 of record JAPKDO010000105.1, on the reverse strand, counting down.
TCGAAGGTCGTCTCGTCGGGGGCGATCATCCCGGCCTTGGCGCCCATTTCGATCGACATGTTGCAGACCGTCATGCGGCCCTCCATCGACAGCGCCCGGATGGCGGAGCCGCGGAATTCGATCATCGACCCGATGCCGCCGCCGGTACCGACCTCGCCGAGGATGGCGAGCACGATGTCCTTGGCGGTGACTCCCGGCTGGACGTCGCCCTCGACCGTCACGGCCATGGTGCCGGGGCGGGTCTGGGGGAGGGTCTGGGTGGCGAGGACGTGTTCGACCTCGGAGGTGCCGATGCCGAAGGCGATGGCGCCGAACGCGCCGTGGGTCGACGTGTGCGAGTCCCCGCAGACCACCGTCATGCCCGGCTGGGTGTAGCCCTGCTCGGGGCCGATGACGTGGACGATGCCTTGGTTCGGGTCGCCGAGGCCGTAGTGGGTGATCCCGAACTCGGCGCAGTTCGCCTCGAGTGTCTGGAGCTGCTTCGCGCTGATCGGGTCGGCGACGGGCTGGTCGATGTCGGCCGTCGGCACGTTGTGGTCAGCCGTCGCCAGCGTGAGCTCCGGACGGCGAACCGTGCGGTCGTTCAGCCGGAGACCGTCGAACGCCTGCGGCGAGGTGACCTCGTGGATGAGGTGGAGGTCGATGAACAGGAGGTCTCCGTCGTCGCCCTGGTGGACCAGGTGTCGGTCCCAGACCTTCTCGCTCAGTGTCTTGCCCATCGTGTGGATCCTGTCTCAGTATGTGGAATACAGTTCTCAACCAATGGACACTGTAAGCGGGATCGGCGTGTTGGACAAGGTGGTTCACATCCTGGACGTCGTCGCGTCCGGTCGGGTGCGGGCGTCCGAGCTCCCCGAGCGGACGGGCATCAGCCGAGCCACGGCCCATCGTCTGGCCGTCGGCCTCGAGGCACACGGCCTGCTGCGCCGTGATTCCGACGGGGCGTTCGTCCCCGGTCTGGGGTTGATCGGTCTCGGCCGAGCCGCCGCCGACGCCTTCCCCCTCGCCGCAGCGGCTGCTCCCTCCCTCGAGGCCCTGCGGGATCGGACGGGCGAGTCGGCCCAGCTCTATGTGGCTGACGGGGACGAGCGGCTGTGTGTCGCCGCGGTCGACTCGGCCGAGGAGCTGCGCACGATCATCCGGGTCGGCGCCCGACTGCCGCTCGCGGTTGGTTCGGCGGGTCGGGTGCTCTCGGGAGAGGTCGGGCGCGACGGCTGGGTGGCATCGGTCGGCGAGCGGGCGCCGGGCGTGGCATCGGTGTCCGCCCCCGTGCGGCGCGACTCGGTCGTGGTCGCTGCCGTCAGCGTGAGTGGCCCGGTCGAACGCGTGACCCGCAGACCAGGGTTGGCGTTCGGGGGCGACGTCGTGCTCGCGGCCTCCTCCATCGAAGCGGCACTGTGAACGCGATCGTCAGTGCAGCCCCTCGACGGGGGCGCCGGCGACCTCGACCACCGATGCCACCAACTGGTCGCGATCGTCGCGACTGTCCTCTGCGAGCTGTCGTCGACCGAAGATCCGCACACGGCCGATGAGGCGGCGCGCCAACGTGTAGAGCGGGGCGATCGTCGCGAGCCCCACGGCGCCGCCGACCGCGACCGCGATCGCCGTTCCCCACGCCCAGTACCCGTCCGCCAGGACGACACCTGTCGCGGCCCAGGTCACGACACCCGTGGCGAGACCCACCAGCAGCCGGGCGGTGCCCTTGTTGACGGGATTGCGCGCCGCACTCGTCGCAGCGAACACCACGGCGATCGCCGGCAGATGGAGGACGACGAGCGTGAACAGCAGGGGGCCAGCGAAGAAGAGGATCCCGCCCGAGACGGCCGGGCGCAGCAGGCGGCGGAGTTGGTTGCGGTTCTCGAGATCGGCGTCGCGAAGGCCGATCACCGACAGGCGGGTGGCGTACTCGCGGTAGGCGGCGAGCACGCGCTCTCGACCAGGGGTCGGGGCAGCGGCGAGTCGGCGGGCGAGCGCCTCGACCGTGCCGAACGTCGGCGCCAGGCGCGTCCCCCGGTCCCGCGCCGTCACCTCGGCCGCAGCGCGGAGCAACAGTCGTTCGTCGATCGTCGCGAAATCCGGAGAGACAGCGGCGAGCCGTTCCTGGATGGTCTTCGTCAGGTCGCGGACTGCGTCCCGGTCGTCTTCGCCGGCGTCGGGGTGGCCGTTGGCGCGACGCCACTCGTCGACCGGGATCGGGTCGCCGACGAACACGGCGACCGCCGGCCGGATGTCGACATGGCTCTCGAAGCTGAGTCCGATGGGGAGGATGGTCACGTCGGATGCGTCGTCGAGGGCGCCGAGCGCCATGCGGGCTGCACCGGTGCGGACCTTCTCGAGCGACGGACGATCCGACGACGTCCCTTCGGGGAAGATGGCCACGGTCCCGCGGCGGGCCAGTACCTCATGGACGGCCCGGAACGTCGACGCGTTGCCCACGGTGTCGCCACCATCGGCTTGGCGATACACGGGGATGACACCGGCGAGGGCGAGGAACGGGCGCGAGGCCACGACGTTCCACAGCGTGGATTTGGCGACGAAGCGGGGGACCCGACGCAGGGCCGCAGCGACAACGGCGGGGTCGACGAAGCCGTTGCCGTGGTTCGCCACGATCAGCGTCGGCCCGTCGGTCTTCAGTCGTCCGCGGTCGACGACGTCGACGCGACGATGGAACGCCAGTACGAGCACCTGGGCCAGACGGCCGATGGCGACGTCGAGGAGGGCTCGCATCGCCGCACGCATCAGTGGGGCATCCGGTCAGGTGGCACGGGTCGCCGCCGCCACGGAGGCGACGCTGCGAACCAGCGCGGGGACGAAACGGTCTGCAGCGGTGATGCAGCCGCCGTGATCGGCCTCGACGTCGATGATCGCCGCACCAGGGATCGAATCGGCGAGCGCCTGTTGGCGAGTCGGTGGGACCGCGATGTCGCGGGTGGTCCGCACCACCGCCGTCGGCACGTCGATGTCGGCGAGCCACGACCGGTTGTCGAACCGGCCCAGCGTCGCGCCCGCTTCGGCGACGGCCACGGGATCGCCCAACGCGATCTGGGTCCGCGCCCAGCGGCCCACGGCGTCGTCGTCGATCCGCCGCCCCAGGAGCCGGGCCGCCGTGGCCTGACGAACTCCGGGCGGGACGACACGACCGGCGCCGGCGACGAGGGGGAGTGCGGCGGACACCAACTGGCCCATCCCGCTGCGGCGGAAGATCGGCGCTGTCGCACACAAAACGAGCCCGTCGACGAGCCCTCGATGGCGGTGCCAGGTGAGCATGGCGATCGGCCCGCCCATGGAATAGCCGGCCACGATCACCCGGTCGAGGTCGAGTGCCTCACAGAGTGCGGCGACGTCGTCGGCGCAGTCGGCGAGTCGGAACCGTCGACGGCTCCGGATGCCGTTCCCGTGGCCACGATGATCCATGGCGACGACGCCGAACCGTTCTGCCAGTCGTCGATACGACGGGAACCAGTTGAGGTCGGCGTTCACCGTCCAGCCGTGTAGGAGCACGACGGTGGGTGCGTCGGCGGAGGGGCCGGCGAGCTCGCGGACGAATGTCGTGCCCCGTCCGGGCAGCTCGACCTGCCTGCCCGGCGGCAGGTCCGGCGCCCAGGCCACGGCTACTCGATGCCGACGAGTTCGACGGTCAGTTCGGCGCCGGTCGGCGTCTCGTAGGTGACCGGTTCGCCGGCCTTCTTGCCGACGAGGGCCTCGCCCAACGCCGAGCCCGGGCTGATGACCTCGAGGTCGGCCGACCGTTCCTCGATCGAGCCCACCAGGAACTTCTCGGTGTCGGTGTCGCCTTCGTAGCGGATCTCGACGACGGAGCCGACCCGCACCTCGTCGGAGCCGGACGGATCGACGATGACGTGGTTCTCGAGGATCGAGAAGATGTGCGAGATCCGCCCCGCCATCTTCCCCTGCTCTTCCTTGGCGGCGTGGTAGTCGCCGTTCTCGGAGAGGTCGCCGAGCTCGCGCGCCGCTTCGATCTTCCGGGCGATGTCGATCTTCTTGACCGTCGTCAGCTCGTCGTACTCGGCCTTGAGCCGGTCGTACGCGGCCTGCGTCAGTTCGTGCGCGGCCTTGTCGGGCAGCTCGTCGGTGAGCGACGGGGAGTCCTTCTGGTCAGCCATCGTCCGATGCTACCGAGACGGTCCTTCCCTCAGAAGTTGACGGCGGCGCGCGGACACGGTTGCATTGATGTCCGTGAACCCGGTCTCGAGCCTCCAGCGCCTCGTCGCCACCATCATCATTCGTTAGCGCGCACCTCCGGGTGTGCGCTGTCTCGACCGTCCGCCTCCGGCGGGCGGTTTCGTCGTTATCGGGCCCGTCGAACGGCCAGGGAGCAAGCACATGACGCACAAGATCGCCGTCGTCGGCGGGGACTACATCGGACCCGACGTCGTGGCCGAGGGCCTCAAGGTCATGCACGCGGCCGGCGTCGACTTCGTGGCCGAGGAGTTCGAGCTCGGCGCCCAACGCTGGAAGAAGGACGGCGAGGTCCTGTCGGACGAGACGCTGGACGAACTGCGCGGCTTCGACGCCATCTTCCTCGGCGCGATCGGCGGGGCGCAGGGCGAGGTGCCGTCGGGTCTGCTCGAGCGAGGGATCCTGCTCAAGACCCGTTTCGACCTGGACCTCTACGTCAACCTGCGCCCGTTCCTGTTGCCCGAGGAGAACATCGACTTCCTCGTGGTGCGCGAGAACACCGAGGGGACCTACGCCGGCGAGGGCGGGTTCCTCCGCAAGGGCACGCCGCACGAGATCGCGACACAGGGCTCGGTGAACACCCGCAAGGGGGCCGAGCGATGCATTCGCTACGCCTTCGATCTCGCCCAGGGTCGCGAGCGCAAGCACCTCACGCTCGTCCACAAGACCAACGTGTTGACCTTCGCCGGGGATCTGTGGCAACGCACGTTCGACCACGTCGCCGCCGAGTACCCCGATGTCGATACGAACTATCAGCACATCGACGCGGCGTGCATCCACTTCGTGACCAACCCGCAGCAGTACTCGGTGATCGTCACCGACAACCTCTTCGGCGACATCCTCACCGACCTCGGCGGTGCGGTCGCCGGCGGCATCGGACTCGCGGCGAGCGCCAACCTCAACCCCGACCGGACGGCGCCATCGATGTTCGAACCGGTCCACGGGTCGGCGCCCGACATCGCCGGCCAGAACAAGGCGAACCCTGTCGCCGCGATCCTGTCGGCAGCGATGATGCTCGAGTTCCTCGGCGACAACGACGCCGGCGCTCGCATCCGAGCCGCATGCGAGGATGCCCCGGAAGGGTCCACCACCGAGATCGGCGATGCCATCGCCGCCCGATTGTCCCAGAACGCGAACACGGAGCGCTGACATGCCGTTCGAACCGACCGAGAAGATCTGGATGAACGGCGAGCTCGTCGATTGGGATGCCGCCCAGATCCACGTGCTCACCCACACCCTCCACTACGGCATGGGCGTCTTCGAGGGCATCCGCGCCTACGAGACGAGCGAAGGGCCGGGCATCTTCCGCCTCACCGAGCACATCGAACGGCTCCACAACTCGGCCAAGATCTTGATGATGGACATGCCGTACTCGGTCGAGGAACTGGTCGAGGCGACCAAGCTGGTCGTGGCCGAGTCGGGTCTGCCGTCGTGCTACATCCGCCCGATCGCCTACTACGGCTACGGCGAGATGGGTCTCAACACCCTCCCGTGCTCGGTCGACGTGGCCATCGCCTGCTGGCCGTGGGGTGCGTACCTCGGCGACGACGCAGTCACCAAGGGCGTGCGGATGAAGATCTCGTCGTGGACCCGTCACGACCACAACACGATGCCGCCCGCGTCGAAGACGACGGGCAACTACGTCAACTCGTCGCTCGCCAAGGTCGAGGCGCTCAAGTCCGGCTACGACGAGGCGATCATGTTGAACCGCGCCGGGCTCGTGTCGGAGTGCACGGGCGAGAACATATTCGTGTCGCGCCAGGGCAAGCTCATCACCCCACCGCTGTCGTCGGGAGCGTTGCAGGGCATCACCCAGCACACCGTCACGACGCTGGCCGAGGAACTGGGCCACGAGGTCGTCGTCGACGACATCGCCCGTTCCGACCTCTACATCGCGGACGAGATGTTCGTCTGCGGCACCGCAGCCGAGGTCTCGGCCGTGAACAGCGTCGACGACAGGGCCATTCCGTGTCCGGGTCCGGCCACGGCCGCGATCGCCGACGCCTATGCGAAGTGCGTGCGGGGTGAGCTGCCCCAGCACAAGGACTGGGT
>JAPKDO010000104.1 GCA_028822535.1 Acidimicrobiales bacterium | reverse complement strand
CGGGCGAATCGGAGGACGGCTCGGCTCGCATCGAGGCGCTGGTCGATTCGACCGACGGGTTCGACCTGGCAGAGGTCGACCTGGACCTCCGGGGCGAAGGCACCATCATGGGCGCCCGCCAGAAGGGGATGACCGACCTCAAACTGGCGTCGCTGCAGCGGGACCGACAGGTGGTCGAGGATGCCCGGACGGCAGCGTTCGACCTCGTCGACCGCCCCGAGGGCGTGCCCGAGGCGCTCACCGACGAACTGCGCCTGTTCCTCGACGACGAGGAGCAGGAGTTCCTCTTCAAGTCCTGAGCGTGGTCCCGAGCGCGGAGGGCGCTGGCTCAGTCCGGGCGGCCACGCTCCCAGTCGATCTCCTCCGGGACCTCGAGGTACCAGGCGTCGAGGCAGTCCTCGCAGCGGTACACGGTCACGTCACCCGGAGCCCAGCCGTCCTCGGGGGCGTAGCAGTTCAGATGGGCTCTGCCGCCGCAGTCGATACAGGTGATGACGCGGTCGGGCTCGAACACGGCGTGGACGGTATCGCCGTGCCGCGACTTCGGCGACGGTCACTGGCAGACTGACGACGATGCGACCCCGTACCGTCCTGGTCGCCTTGTCGCTCGTCCTCTTCGTCGCCGCGTGCGGTGGCGGTGGGGACGAGGAGGCCGAGGCCACCACGACCACCACCGCCGAAACCTCGACGACCACGACGACCGCGCCGCCCGCGACCACATCGGCGCTCACGGGACTGCCGGTCGAGGACGACGTCATCGCCCGCCCGGTCGTCGCGATAAAGATCGACAACGTCGACGGCAAGTCGACGCCGCAGGTCGGGATCAATGCCGCCGATGTCGTCTACGAGATCCAGGTCGAAGGCAGCGTCACCCGACTGCTGTCGCTGTTCCAGAGCACCGACGCCGCGCCGATCGGTCCGGTCCGGTCCGCTCGTGGCTCCGAGATCGGCGTCCTCGAGGAACTCAACAGCCCGTTGTTCACCTGGCACGGCGAGAATGCCATCCTCGGACCGCAGGTCCGGGCGTCGTCCATCCAGGCACGGTCGATCAACGAGATCAGCGGTCTCTTCTATCGCCAGAGTGGCCGCCCGGCGCCGTACAACAGTTTCGTGCAGGGCTCCGAGCAGATCCGCGGCACCGCCGACGAGGGCTCCGTCGGCCCGCAGACGCCGATCTTCGCCTTTGCCGACGAGGGCGAGGCGCCGTCGCCGCTCGCCGCGCCGGCCTCGTCGGTCCACATCCAGTTCACCGGCGGTGCCGGCGGCGCACCGGTCGACTACCAGTGGGACGGCACCAACTGGCTCCGCTCGCAGAAGGGGCACGCCCACGTCGACGGCGACGGAACCCAGGTCGCCGTCGAGAACGTGATCGTCCGATTCGTCGCCGCCGTCGATTCGGGGACGCGCGACAAGGCCGGCAGCGTGGTGCCCACTGCGCAGGTGATCGGCGAGGGCGAGGTCTGGGTCTTCTCGCAGGGAACGGTCACCACCGGTACCTGGAAGAAGGCGGATGGGACGTCGGTCACCGAGTACCTCGACGCCGACGGGAATCCGATCAAGTTGACGCCCGGCCAGACGTGGATCTCGATGCCGTACACGTCGGCCAACTCCTCGTTCGGGTGAGGGTCGTCGCGGGCACGGCCCGCGGCCGTCGCCTGCGCAGCCCCGACGGGGACACGACCCGCCCGACGTCGGATCGCGTACGCGAAGCCGTCTTCAACGCGCTCTTCAGCCAAGGTCGACTCGACGACGCACGCGTCATCGACCTCTTCGCCGGCAGCGGGGCGCTCGGGATCGAAGCGCTCAGCCGGGGTGCAGCCCATGTCTGGTTCGTCGAATCCGACCGCTCCGCCGTCGCCTTCATCGACGACAACCTCGACACGCTGGGGTTTCGCGCCGAATCGACCGTGCTCCCGATCGAGGTCGAGCGAGCGATCGCCGCCGGTTTCGGTGGTCCCGTCGACCTCGTGCTCGCAGATCCGCCCTACTCCTACGACGACTGGGTCGGGTTGTCCGAACGGCTCGTCCCGCTCGTCGATGCCGACGCGTTGCTCGTCGCCGAGTCCGGAGCGCCGGTCGACCTGTCGTCCGGATGGGAAAAGCTGAGGGAACGGACCTACGGCGGTACCGTGATCACGTTCGCCCATCGATCAGGAGCAAGCGCGTGAGGACTGTCCTCTATCCCGGGACGTTCGACCCGATCCACAACGGACACCTCGAGATCATCGAGACCGCGTCGCGCCTGTTCGACAAGGTGACGGTGGCGGCGATCGGCAACTCGCAGAAGGGCGACCCGCTCTTCGACTTCGAGGTCCGAGAAGCGATGATCCTCGAGAGCACGGCGCACCTCGGCAACGTCGAGGTGTCCCCACTCACGAGCCTCGTCGTCGATCTCGCCACCGAGATCGGCGCCGACGTGATCGTCAAAGGACTCCGAGCGGTGTCCGACTTCGAGTCCGAGATGCACCAGGCGCACATGAACCGCAAGATCTCCGGGGTCGACACGCTCTTCATTCCGTCCGCGACCGAGCATTCGTTCGTCGCATCGAAGTTGCTGCGCGAGATCGCCCGGTTCGGCGGCGACGTCACCGAGATGGTCCCGGCGCCGGTCGCGAAGCGCCTTCGGGAGACGTTCGGATGAGTGATCAGATGCCGCCGAACGACCGTCCTGAGCCGCACGAGCGCCCAGAACGTCCGGCACGTCCGTCGGACCGGCCCGGTCAGTCGCCCTACTCGGCGCCGCAGGTCGAGGCCGTGCTTCGCGAGATCCGTGACCTGATCGAACAGGCGCGCCCGATGCCCGTGTCGCGCTCGGTGATGATCAACCAGGCCGAGGTGCTCGACCTGGTCGACGAAGCGTCCGAGCGTCTCCCCGAGGAACTGCGGGCCGCCAAGTGGCTGCTCAAACAGCGCGAGGAGTTCCTGGCCCGCACCCGCCGCGAAGCGGACGAGATCGTGGCGGCAGCGCAGGCCCAGGCTGACCAGATGGTGCAACAGACCGAGGTGGTCAAGGCGGCCGAGGTCCGAGCCCGGTCGGTGATCGACGCGGCGGACGCCGAGTCGCGTCGCCTCAAGCTCGAGGCCGAGGACTTCTGCGACCAACGGCTCGCCAGCTTCGAGATCGTGCTCGAGCGCACGATGAAGGTGGTCAACGCCGGACGGGTGAAGCTGCAGGGGTCGCCGACCCGCAGCGAGGAGACCGAGCGTCACTCTCCCGTCGACCCCGACGAGGTGCTCGGTCGACCCCGGCTCGAGGCCGTGCCGGACCACGCGCCCGCATTCTTCGACCAAGACGACCGCTGACCGATGGCCCGGCCACTCGTGGTCCGGGTCGGGGACCTGCTCAGGGAGCCCGGCAGCCGGCGTGACATCGACGTCGAGACCGACGTACCCGATCACGCCACCACCGTCGCCCGGACGATCCCTGGCACCGACCTGACCGTCCGCGGCGAGGTCATGGCCATGTCGGGGGGCGTCGAGGTCGTCGGCGACGTCGGATTCGACTGGTACGGCGAGTGCCGCCGCTGCCTCGACGAGGTCCACGGGCATGCCGAGGTCCACTTCCGCGAGGTGGCCCAGCGCGAGCCCGTCGACGACGAGGTGCTCCCGATCGACGGGGATCTGCTCGATCTCGAGGCGCTGGTGCGCGAGATCGTGCTCGCCGGGATGCCGATCGCACCGTTGTGCCGGGAGGACTGCACCGGGCCCGACCCCGAACGGTTCCCGACCACCACGGAGGCTGCGGTCGAGGCGGAAGCCGCGGCGGCGCCACCGGCCACCGATCCGCGGTGGGCAGCCCTCGACGACCTGGACTTCGACTGAACTTCGGAACGGGCCGACCGCGTCGCTACAGTGTTCCGTTCGTGCCGGATCCGGCGCGCCGAAGAATCCGTCTCCGAGGTTGAGTAGTCATGGCCGTTCCGAAGCGAAAGACATCCAAGGCGAAGGGCCGCAGCCGTCGTGCCGCCAACTGGAAGCTCGAGCGGCCGTCGCGCAGCCTCTGCCCCCGCTGCGGCGTGACCAAGCTGCCGCACATCGTGTGCCCCAACTGCGGTTGGTACCACGGTCGCCAGGCCGTGGATGTCGAATAACACCTGACGCGTGCTGCCGATCGCGGTCGACGCCAACGGCGGCGACAAGTCGCCGGGTGACATCGTCGCCGGTGCCCGACGAGCCCGTGAAGAACTCGACGTCGACATCGTCCTCGTCGGCACGCCCGACGTCGCCGACCTCGCCGGTGACCTGCCGCTGATCGAAGCGTCCGAGGTCATCGCCATGGACGCCGACCCCGGCTCCAGCGTGCGGCGGATGAAGGACTCGACGCTGGTCCGCGCCGCCGAGGCGGTGCGCGACGGGAAGGCGTCGGCCATGATCTCCGCCGGCAACACCGGGGCGACCATGGCGTCGGCCCTCTTGCGCATGGGGCGCATCAGGGGAGCGAAGCGTCCGGCCATCGCCACGCCGCTGCCCGTTCCCTCGGGTGGCCACACGGTGCTGCTCGACGCCGGCGCCAACGCCGAATGCCAGCCCGAGTGGCTCGTGCAGTTCGCGCAGATGGGCGCCGCATACGCGGCGGCGCGCTACGACGTCGACGGGCCGCGGGTCGGGTTGTTGTCGATCGGGGAGGAGCCCGGCAAGGGCGACACCCTCCGCAAGGAGACCTACGAACTCCTCGTCGCCGACGGCGTGTTCGACGCAGCCGGCGGGACCTTCATCGGCAACGTCGAGGGACGCGACATCCTCACCGACGAGGTCGATGTCGTCGTCACCGATGGCTTCACCGGCAACGTCGCGCTCAAGTCGCTCGAAGGCGGCATGAAGGCGTTGGTCGGTCGTCTCCTCGAGGCCTTCGGGGCCACCGAGGAGTCCAGGGCGGCGGCCGACGTGCTCATGCCGGAGTTGTTGCCGCTCTACGCCTCGCTCGACCCCGAGAACACCGGAGGGGCCATGCTCCTCGGCGTCGACGGCGTGTGCATCATCAGCCACGGGTCCTCCGGCGAGACCGCCGTCGTCAACGCGGTGCGCGTCGCTCGCGACATGGTCGCCGGCGACGTGGTCAACACCCTCGCCCACGCCATCGCCGGCTAGCCGGCGGATGGCACCGCGATCGGTGCTCCTACGCTCCGCGGTCGAAATTCTCCGCTCAGTAGGCGCTTTCCTGGGCATTCGCGGGAATCCGAGGACGCCGGGAGGATGGGGCTACAGTGGCCGATCGCCGTGGAATCACGGTCGAAGCCGAAGTCCGACCCAGGAGTGATCTGGTGCCCGCAGAGACGCACGTGGAAGGTGGCGACATGAGCCGGGAAGAGGTCCTGACGCTCATCCGTGACCGCCTCGCCGACATCCTCGAGATCGAACCGGACACGATCAAGGAGGGCGACAGCTTCGTCGACGACCTCGACGCCGACTCGCTCGCCCTGATCGAACTGGTCGAGGCCCTCGAAGAGGAGATCGGTGAGCGCAGTGTCGGCTTCCGAATCGAGGACGAAGACCTCGAAGACCTCAAGACCGTTCGCGACGCCGTCGACTACGTCGTGGCGCGACTCTGATCGGTTCCGGAACGACATCGTGTCCTCGGCGGCAGGAGGCCCCGGCCGCAGACGAGACCCGCGCGCTCCGCTGTTCGACCGCCTCGGCTACCAGCCGGACGATCGGACCCTGTTCTCGCAGGCGTTCAACCACCGGTCCTGGTGCGCGGAACACGCCGAGGACGCATCCAACGAACGTCTCGAGTTCCTCGGGGACTCGGTCCTGGGCTTTGTCGTCGCCGACCTCGTCTACCGCCGCGAATCCGACCTCGACGAGGGTGCCCTCACCGACGTCCGGAAGGCCGTCGTGAACGCCGTCTGCCTCGCCGAGGTCGCCGACGACCTCGATCTGGGTGCGCACCTCCGCCTCGGCAAGGGCGAGGAGGCATCGGGAGGTCGCGAGAAACCTTCCATCCTCGCCGACGCCATGGAAGCGGTGCTCGGGGCCGTGTACCTCGACGGTGGGATCGATGCCGCGTCCGACGTCGTGGACCGCCTCCTCGGTGACCGCATGCAGGCGGCCATCGCCGCCGGCGGTCGTAACCAGGACCACAAGAGCCGGCTGCAGGAACATCTCGCTGCGGCGTCGGGCGACTCCGCCCGCTACGTGTTCGAGGCCACCGGCCCCGACCACGCTCGTCACTTCACTGCGACGGTGACGGCTGCCGGGCGAGAGCTCGGCGTCGGAACCGGTCGCTCCAAGAAGCAGGCGGAACAACAGGCCGCCCGCGCCGCCCTCGCAACACTCGATCCTGGCCCGCAGGGGTCAGAACCCAACGCCCAGGGAGGCGTCACCGATGGCTGAACTGCCCGAGGTCGAGACCACTCGCCGACAGCTGGAACGTGAGGTGGTCGGTCGCAAGGTCAAGACGGTCGACGTCCACGACACGAAGCTGATCAAGCGACATGCCAGCAAGAAGCAGTTCGCGGAGATGCTGGAGGGGGCGAAGCTGAAATCGCTGATCCGACGCGGCACCTTCCTGATCTTCACGCTCGACAGCGGCGATCGCTTCATCATCCAGCCCGGCGCCGAGGGGCAGCTCCGCAAGACTCCCGCCAAGGACGAACTCGAGCCGGGAACGGCTGTCGTCCTCACCTTCACGCAGGGTGGACAGCTGCGCTACATCGACGAGAAGCGCACCGGCGAGTTGTGGATCCTCACGCCCGAAGAGGTGGCCGAAGGCGTCGACGAGATCGAACTGCTCGGCTACGACGTCGTCGACACCCCGGTGCCGTGGGCGGACTTCGCCAAGCTCGTGCTCGGCAAGTCGATGAAGCTGAAGGCGTTCCTGAACGACGAGGACCTCCTCGCCGGCATCGGCCCCGTCTATTCCGACGAGATCCTCTATGACTCGGGCCTGCGGTACGACCGCATCACCGACACGTTGTCCGTGCAGGAGGTCCGGCGCCTCTACCGCAGCGTGATCGAGATCCTCCACGACGCCATCAAGCACACCGGGACGACGCTCGACGACAAGGGTTGGCACGACCTCCACGGCGAGGACGGCGGGTACCTCGAGTACCACCAGGTGTTCGCCCGCGACGGCGAGGCCTGCCGTCGGTGCCGCGACACGATCTCGAAGGCGAAGTTCGGCGGCAAGCCGACCTACTTCTGCGAGCAGTGTCAGACCTGATCGCCGTCGCGGTGGCGCTCGTCGTGGCCGTCGCCGCTCACGAGCTCGCCCACCTGGCCGCAGCACGCCTGGTCGGTCACGAGGTGTTCGAACTACAGATCGGTGTCGGCCCGTCCTGGGACACCCGCATCGGCGACCTCGTCGTCCGCGTCGGTCTCGTGCCGATCGGCGGCCACGTGCAGACCGGGGCCTCGTCGATGGACGGGTTCCGATGGCGCTCGGCCGTCGTCGCCGGCGCCGGCGTCGTGGCGAACCTCGCGTTGTTGGCGGTCGGGCTCGCGACCGGGTTCGTCGCGCTCGTGACGTTCAACTCCCTGGCCTTGATCGGCAACCTGTGGCCGGGTCGGCGTCGCCGCCTCGGAGAACCCACCTCCGACGGCCGCACCATCGTCGACCTGGTCCGTGGGGACACCGATGCCATCGCCGAGGAACGGAGTGCGTGGTTCTGTGTCCAGGCCGACCGGTCCCGCGAGGCGGGTCGGATCGATGTCGCGGCCGACCACATCGAACGGGGACTCGAGGCGGTGGGCCCCACCCGGGCGCTCCTCGCGACGAGCGGTGTGGTCGCGTTCGAGCAACGTCGCTTCGCCGACGTCGTCGACGCCTACGCACAGTTGATCGACGACGACCGGGTGACCGTGGCGGGACGCGCCGGGTTCGCCGCCGACGCTGCATGGTCCGCGTCGCTGTCGGGTGATCCAGAACTCCGGCGTCTGGCTGAGCCGTGGGCGGCGTTCGCCCGGGCGGCGCGACCGAATGTCCGTCGTCGTCGGATCGTGCACTCGTTGGCGCTCCTCGACGCCGGCCGGCCCGACGACGCGCTCGACGCGATCGCCGGGATCGACGACCCGTCCGCCGACGCGATCCGGGCGCTCGTCCTGGTCGAGGCGGGCGACCGCGGTGCCGCCAGGGCGTTGTACGACACGGCGATCGGGCCGTCGTTCTCGCCTGACCATCCGCTGGTCGAACGCCTGGTCGACGCATTGCTCGAAGGCGGCTGAGACCCGCAGAGGATCAACCGTTCAGGATGCGCGGGCCGGGTCATGGTGCCCACTACCGTCGGGGACGGTGTTTCTCAAGAACCTGACCATCAAGGGCTTCAAGTCGTTCGCCGACACGGCCGACCTCGGACTCGGGCCCGGCGTCACCGTGGTGGTCGGACCGAACGGGTCGGGGAAGTCGAACGTCGTCGACGCGATCGCATGGGTGCTGGGCGCTCAGGCACCGTCGACGATCCGGTCGCAGAAGATGGACGACGTCATCTTCGCCGGCACCGACAAGAAGGCAGCGCTCGGCCGGGCCGAGGTCAGCCTCACCATCGACAACTCGAGCGGCATGCTGCCCATCGAGTTCTCCGAGGTCACCATCTGCCGCACGCTGTTCCGGACCGGCGACTCCGAGTACTCGATCAACGGGGTACCCTGCCGCCTGCTCGACATCGCCGACCTGCTGTCGGACTCCGGTGTCGGTCGGACCCAGCACGTCATCATCAGCCAGGGCCAGATCGACGCGGTGCTCAACGCGAAGGCGACCGATCGTCGGTTGATCATCGAGGAAGCCGCCGGCGTCCTCAAGTACCGCAAGCGCAAGGAGAAGGCCGAGCGTCGCCTCAACGCGACCGAGGCCAACCTGACGCGCGTCCAGGACCTGCTGCGCGAGGTTCGACGCGGACTCCGCCCGCTCGAGCGCCAGGCCGACGCCGCCCGTCGCCACGGCGCGCTCGTCGAGGAACTCGGCGCGCTGCGGAAGTTCCTGGCCGG
This sequence comes from Acidimicrobiales bacterium, assembly GCA_028822535.1. Classification (GTDB taxonomy): domain Bacteria; phylum Actinomycetota; class Acidimicrobiia; order Acidimicrobiales; family Salinilacustritrichaceae; genus Salinilacustrithrix. The sequence continues at coordinate 3,436 of JAPKDO010000104.1, read as the reverse complement.
CAAGGAACTGGGTCAGCTGCGTACTCGTCTCGAGAACACGACGAACGATCGGACCGCGCATGCGGCCAAGGACGAGACCCTGCGGTCGCGCCTCGCCGAACTCGACACGGCGGTCCTCAAGGCCGAGGCCGAACTCAACGCCATCGGCGGTACCGACCTCGGCGACGAACTGACCCGCTTCGAGGCATTGCGCGAGCGCGGCCGGGGGATTGCTGCCGTGCTGAGCGAGCGCGAGCGGAGCCTCGCCAAGGAGCGCGAGTCGAGCGTCGACGCCGAGTTGATCGCCTCGTTGGAGTCCGATCAGGCCAACCTCCGCAGTGCGCTCGAGTCGATGGACGCGGCGGCCACCACACTGTTGCCCGATGCCGACGAGGTCGAACGAGCCGAGGCCGGCCTGGCGACCGCCCGAGCACAGTTCGAGGAACGATGGGGAGATGGCGTGGCCGGCAGCTCGGGCGAGGCGGCCGAGGTGCGCGGCGAGCTGGCCGGCCTGCGCAAGTCGCTCGACCGCGCCATCGCCGAGCTCGACCGCTTCGACGGACGCAACCGGACGCTGAGCGACAAGCGAGCCCGTCTGGCCGCCGATGTCGACGCGCGTCGCGCCGAGGTGGAAGAAGCCGATCGGTCGTTGCCCGCGCTGGAGTCCGACGCCGACCGGCTGGCTGCGACGCTCGCCGACGCCGAAGCCGCCCTCGAGACCGCCTCGTCCGAGCTCGGGGATGCCGAAGCCGACCGTCGATCGTGGATCGCTCGTGCCGACGCCCTGGCCGAAGCGCTCGATGCCGCCCGGTCGGCGGCCGGCGCAGAGCGCCTCGCCGAGATCGACGGTGTCATCGGCACGCTGCTCGACCTCGTCGAGGTCGACGCCGGATGGGAAGCCGCCTTCGAGGCTGCTGCCGCCGATGCGCTCGCCGCGGTGGTCGTCGACGGCCCCGAGGCAGCTCGCGCCGCCTTCAACTCCCTCGCCGACGGCGAGGCGTCCGGAGCGGTGCTCGCGCTCGGCGTGAGCCGGCCGACCACCACGCCGCCGCCGATGGGCGAGCCCGTGCGCGGTCACGTCCGTTCCAGTCGCTCCGACGTCGAGGACCTGCTCGACGCCGTCATCGGTTCGGCCGTGGTGGTCGACGGCAACTGGCCGGCCGGTCTCGACGTCGCCCTGTCGCATCCCGACGCCGTCGTCGTGACCAACGATGGCGCTCGGTTCGGGCCCGGTTCGTGGCGTCTCGGCAGCACGGCGACCGGAGCAACGGGCGCCGCGCTCGAAGAGGCACTCGCGCGGGTCGACGCCTCCGTCGACGAGGTCGCATCGGCCACCGAGGTCCGCGACGCTGCTCGCGCTGCGCTGACCACCGCCAAGACCGAGGCGGCCGGGGCTCGTGCGTTGGTCGACAAGACCGCCGCAGCCCGCCGTCGGGCCAACGAAGCGATCGAGCGCGACGAGCGCGAACTCGCCGAGGCGACCAGTGAGCTCGGCGGCCAGTCGGACGAGCGCGATGGGCTCGCGCAGCGCATCGACTCCGAGCGTGAACGCGTGGCCGAACTCGAGGCGGCGTTGCCGGCGCTCGAAGCGGAGGAAGCGGCTGCGACCGAGGCAGCGAAGGCGATGGCCGACGCGCGCGATGCCCTCGACGAGCGGGCCTCGGCGGTCGTGGCGCTGCGCAGCGATCTCGAGGTACGCGCCGCCCAGATCGAGGAACGCCAGACGTCCTTGCGGGCTCGATTGGCCGAGGTCGACTCCCGTCTCGAACGCAACCAGGCGGCGGCGGCCGAGGCTGCAGAGCGCCGCGAGGCGCTCGACGGCAAGGCGACGGCGCTGGCGGGGTTGTCGGCCGCCTGTGCGAAGACGCTCTCCGATGCGGAAGCACGTCTCGTCGTGTTGCGCGAAGAACGCAAGGCCCAGTCCGAGGCGCAACGGAGCGTGTCCTCGGCGCTCGACGGCCTCCGGCGGGAACGAGCCTCGGCTGAGAAGGACCTGGCCGAGACCCGTGAGCGTGTGCAGCGGGCCGACCTCGACCTCAACGAGATCAACCTCCGGATCGAGACATCGGTCGAGACGATGCGCCGCGACCTGGGGATCTCGCCCGACGAGGCGCTCGGATCCGAGTGCCCGGAGCTCGCCGAGGGTGCGTCTCCTGCCGCCCGGAGCCGAGAGCTCGAACGAGAGTTGCGTCTCATGGGGCCGATCAACCCGCTGGCGCTCGAGGAGTACGAGCAGCTCCAGGAACGCCACGAGTTCCTGCAGGGCCAACTCGACGACGTCAAGGCCAGCCGGCGTGAACTGTCGAAGGTGATCAAGGCCGTCGACGAGGAGATCGTCAACGTCTTCGCCGCCGCCTACGCCGACGTCTCCGAGAACTTCACCAAGCTGTTCTCGACGCTCTTCCCCGGCGGCCAGGGGAGTCTCAAGCTGACCGACCCCGAAGATCTGCTCGAGACCGGCATCGAGCTGTCGGCGAAGCCGTCGGGCAAGAACGTCAAGAAGCTGTCGCTGCTGTCGGGCGGCGAACGCTCGCTGACGGCGCTGGCGTACCTGTTCGCCGTGTTCCGCAGCCGTCCGTCACCCTTCTACGTGATGGACGAGGTCGAGGCGGCGCTCGACGACGTCAACCTCCATCGCTTCCTCGACCTCGTGGCCGAGTTCCGCGAGGAGGCTCAGCTCGTGATCGTGAGCCACCAGAAGCGCACGATGGAAGCGGCCGACATCCTCTACGGCGTCACCATGTCGCCCGGTGGCTCGTCGAAGGTGGTGTCCGAGAAGGGTGCCGCCGCCGTCGGCGTCGCCTAGATCGGAAACGGCGACAGTTCACCTGACCCGTCCCGGTCCGGGTGTCGCCAGATCGAGGTCGTTCGGCTACTTGTCGAAGTGTTGGTAGTCGGGGCTGGACCAGTAGCCGCCCCAGACCCAACCCCGGGCACCGAACGCGGTGACGACGACGTCACCGCCATAGATCATGCCGGGCCGTTGGTCGGACCGGTCGGCCCAGGGCTCGCCCTCGGGTGGATCGACGGTGTCACCCTTGACGTAGGGGTTGTGCAGGGGATTGATGTCGACGGCAGCGCCGAGGGCGTGGTTCGACAACGACGTCGACCCGGCGACCGTGCGGCAGTTGTAGCCACTGGTGTTGTTGGCTCGCATCGACGCCTGGTCGTCGCCGCCGTACTCGTCGACGGGAGCGATCTGCTGTATCGGGAACCGGGCGGCGTAGAGGTCGCCGAAGATCGCAGCGATGTTCTCGGCCTCGTCCTGGTGCACGATGAGACGACCGTCGTGCACCGCCCCGTCGTAGCCCCAGTGGGTCACGTTCACGGCGCGGAGTTCGGCCGGTTGGGCACAGGCCAGATCGGTCCGGTACGACGAACCGAGTTGCTCCTCGGTCACGGTCTCGATCGACGACCTATACGACGCCGGCGCTCGCGTCGTCGTCGCAGCGGTGGT
>JAPKDO010000455.1 GCA_028822535.1 Acidimicrobiales bacterium | reverse complement strand
CGAGCATCGGTGGCACCCATGCGGCCTCCTCGGGCCCATCCACCCGCACCAACACCGTGCGGGGTGCCAAGCGGAGCGCGCCGATCACGAGGACATCCACGTGCAGGACGTCGCCCTCGACGTGGAGACGTTGCGAATGTCCCGCCGGCTCGTTTCGGGCGAAGGCGGCGACGACCTGACGGTCGGAGGCTGGCGGGCCGGGCGCCGGACCAAACGGTGGGAGGACATCGCTCACCTGTCGATGACCTCGAGTCGGCGGAGCGCGTCGATCGCTACCCGGTCGTGCACGTCGGCGCTGGCTCCCAACACGAGTGCTCCAGACGAGTCGAAGCCCTGCACGATGCCGCGCGTCTCGCCGGTTGGGAGCAACGAAGCCCGCACCCGCGTTCCGATCATCCCGCTCCGTTCCCCATAGCGGCGATGCACCTCCTCGGCGGTCGACTCGGCCATGGCGGCGAGCCCCGTCACGTGATCGTGGACCGCGATCGCCGTGTCGGCGCGTGCTCGCATCGGCAGACCCGCGGAGGGGAGGTCGATGCGGACCGTGACGATTGCGTAGCGAACGCCGGCCGGGCCGAGCTCCACGTGCACCTTGACCATGGCGACCTCGGCGTCCGACTCGTCGACCACACTGTCCGGCCACCGAGTCCGCGTCGAGGAGCCCCCGACGGAGTCACATGCCTCGACGACCCCGAGGCCACCGACGAGCCACAGCACATCGCCTCGGTCCGCGGGGAGTTCGGGTCGCAGGATGATCGACATCGCGACGGTCCGCTCGGGTTCGACCGTCCAGAGCCGTCCGTTGAAACCGCGTGGGCTGATCTCCTGTCCGATGACGAGGACCCCCCCGTCCGGGGCGCGCTCACGTCGCGCCCATGCGAGGGCGAGCGCCTCCGCCGAGATGCCGACGGCGTGGTCGCGGCGATGGGCGATCACGGACGCGCCTGCGGGACGACCCGCGACACCCGCCAGCCCTGATCGTCGAGGATCAGCGAGAAGGTCGCCACAGGCAGGGCGACCCCACCGAGGCTCGCCAGGCCGGGCTGCGGCGGCTCGACGACCATGACGTTGGTCCACTCGAGATCTCCGTCGTCGGCGGCCAGGCCATCGAGGGCGGCGGGGGCGCCGACCTCGAAGTCGACGTGGTCGAGATCGGTGCCACCGAGGTCGGCGCGGAGCCCGTTCACCAGATCGACGAGGAACGAGGATCGCTCGTCCCGATCTGCAGTTCGGGACACCAGTCGATCGGCGAGGCCCTCGTCCATGCCCCGTCGGGTCGCGATCCTGAGGACCGTGCGGCGACCCTCGTCCGACAGTAGAGACCAGACACGCTCGTGCTCGCCCCATGCAACTGCGGACACGAACGCTCGAGCGGCCTCCACGACCGGCGAGGCGTCGTCGGTCACGGTCGCTCGAATCCGTTTGCGGCGAGAAAATCGCGGACGAAGACGCGCTGGGGTCCGTTGAGCGCATCGCCCACCGCTTGGTCGAGTGCCCGGTCGGCGGCCTCGCGTCGCTCGCCGTCGAGTTCGCCGTGCGCGGCCAGCCGGGCGCGAAGTGCGCTCTCGAGGTGTTCGTTCGGCAATTCGGTGAGCACGGTGAGTTCGATCCCGATGTAGGCGAGTCCGTCGTCCGTCGCTCGGAGGCTGGCTGCAGCCAGCTCACGCAGGGCCGAGTGGCGCGCGTCAGGCGGCAGCGCGAGGACCCGTGTCAGCCGGTTGACGAGCAGGGCGGCCCGTTCGTCGCGGTCACTCGACTCGAACAAGACGACGAACAACCCACGGCGCGACACGCCTGGGTGTACCTCGGCCAGCGCCGTCTCGATCTCTCCGAGCGAGGCCAAGGCGTGTTCCCACTCGGTGCGGTGGATCCGCGGATCGAGCACGGCGACAGCGTCTTCGACCGCGACCAGCGCCGAGAGCGCGGAGCCCTCGCCGCCGAGGCCGAGGAGGGCTCGGCCGAGGTTGTGTTTGGCGAGGCTGTGTTGATACGGGAAGCCGGTGCGGGTGAAGAACGCGAGCGACTCCTCGAACGCACGAACAGCACGGCGAAGGTGCGTGTCGCGTTCGTTGTGGTCGACGGCGGCGAGATCCATCTCCGCCACTCCGCGGGCATGGTCGGCCATGGCCGAGTGGTACGGCGCCTCGTCGCCGGCGACCGCCTCGGTCGCCGAGGCGAACGTCTCGACCGCGCGGGCCAATGCCTCTGCTGTTCCGGTCGATGACAGCAACATGCCCTTGTTGACGAGGGTGGCGGCACGGCCTCGGCGGCCCTCCTCCGACGAGTTCGAGAACACCTCGATGGCACGGTCGAAGGCATCCAGTGCGCCGTCGATGTCG
>JAPKDO010000454.1 GCA_028822535.1 Acidimicrobiales bacterium | reverse complement strand
CACCAAATTCATTCCCGCAGGGACCATTACCTGGGTGCTCGACGAACTGGACCGACGGCTGGCACGCGTGATCAACCTGGCGACCGGCGAACCCGCCGTGGTGCGGACGGTTCGCGGTACCGACGTCCATGTCGACCTCGACGACACGGTCCTCCCCGACCTCTACGTCGAGTGGGACCGGACGGCACAGATCGAACGCGTCTGGAGTCCGGATCTCGGAGTCGTCCGGGTCCCCTACCGTCATTGGCGGACCGGGGACCACCACGACGACGGCACGCTCGTCGTCTCGGCGCCGGATCTCGGACCCGGGCGATCGGCCGAACCGGTCGACCTCGCCGACGTACCGGTGACGCTGTGCGACCGGGTGGGCGTGGACCTCGACGGCGTCGACGGCACCGTCATCGCTGCACTGCGTGTGCCGGTGGGCTCCGATGCGTGAACGGCTCCACTCGCTCGCCGATCGCGTGCGCCTCGACCGACGCATCGTCCATGCGACCAGCCTCGCCGCCAAGGCGTGGCATCTCGTCGACTTCGTCGCTCGCCAGACCACGGAGATCGAGGGTCGGGTGCAGCACCTCGAACGCGTGGCCTCGATCGACTCCACGATGGCATGGGTGGAGCGGGCGACGGTCCCGACCGAGACGCTCGTGAGCGTGGTCACGGTGACCAAGGACCGGCCCGAACTGCTGGCTCGCGCGCTCGAGAGCCTCCGGGCGCAGGCCTACCCCAACTGGGAACTGATCCTCGTCGACGACCACAGCACGCCGGCGAACGCCGCAGCCATGGCCCGACTGGTCGCGGACGACGACCGGGTGACCCAGGTGAGCGCCGAACTGCACGGCCTGGCAGCAGGCCGCAACTCGGGCCGCCGGGCGGTGTCGGGGCAGATCGTCACGTATCTCGACGACGACAACGAGATGCATCCGCTGTGGCTGAAAGCCGCCGTGTGGGCGTTCCAACAACGACCGGAGATCGACATCTTCTGCGGCGGCCGGGTCATCGAAGACATCCATCACGCGGGCGGCACCGCCGGACGCTCGTTCCCCACGGTGCATTTCGAGGCGGTCGACTCCCAGGTACTCGAACGCCGCATGCAGTCCGATGGAGGCTGCATCGCCCATCGAGCGAGCGTGCGCACGGAGTCCGACGCCAGATTCGCTCGTTCGGATGACTGGGACTGGTTGGCGCGCGCCACCCGGGACCACTCCTACGAGATGCTCCCGTGCATCGCGGTCTTCTACGCGACCGGCACGCCCGACCGCCTCAGCACGGGTGTGGGTCGCGCCCGGGGGTAGCGACGGTTCGTCGAGAGACCAGCGGCAGACGCACCTCGAACGATGCACCGGCCCCGGGCGCGGTGTCGATCGAGATCGATCCGTCGTGCGCCTCGACGATCGCCGCGATGATCGACAGGCCCAAGCCGCTCCCCCCGGTCCGGCGGTTCCGGGTGTCGTCGGCGCGCCAGAACCGCTCGAACACGTGGCTCGCCTGCGCGGCGTCCATCCCCGGGCCATCGTCACGCACCACGAGCATCGCAACCTCGCCGTCGGTCGACAGCGACACCTCGACGGCCGATCCCGGAGCGTGCGCTCGGGTGTTGGCCAAGAGGTTGGCCACGACCTGGCGGAGTCGACCCTCGTCAGCGAGCAGCCCGACTGACTGCTCCGGGAGGTCGAGCGCGATCGACCGGTCGGGCTCGATGGCCTTGGCGTCGGCCACCGCATCCGACACGATTCGCGTGAGATCGGCCTCGCTGGCCGCCATGTCCGACCCCTGGTCGAGTCGGGCGAGCAGCAACAGGTCCTCCACGAGGCCGCCGGTTCGCACCGCTTCGGACTGGATCCGCGTCATGGCCCGATCGACGGATTCCTGGTCGGTCGCCGCGCCGGTCAGGTACAGCTCCGAATAGCCGCGAATCGAGGCGAGCGGTGTCCGGAGTTCGTGGGAGGCGTCGGCCACGAAACGACGCAGCGTCTCTTCGGACGCATCCTTCTCCGAGAACGCGTCTTCGATCTGGTGGAGCATGTCGTTCAGCGCTCCGCTCAGTCGCAAGGCCTCGGGATCGTGCGACGACGTGTCGATGCGATGGGACAGGTCGCCAGCGCCGATCGCCGACGCGGTGTCGATCATGTCGTCGATCGGGCTGATCGCCCGTCGGATCACGATCGTGGTGGCCACCGCGATCGCTGCGACGGCGAACCCGGCGGCAGCGAGCAGGATCACGGTCAGTCGGCCCAGGGTGTGTCGGACCTCGTCGAGGGGTGTGGCGATGACGATCACCGAGCCGTCGATGTCGACCGCGACCACGCGATAGTCGACCGAATCGTCGACGGCCGGGAGTTG
>JAPKDO010000103.1 GCA_028822535.1 Acidimicrobiales bacterium | reverse complement strand
GCGACTTTCCCGGCTGCCGTTCCCCTCGACAACTGTCCGGTCCGGTCAGTTGTCGGTGGTCTGGTCGGAAATCTCGACGACGTCGTGATTTCTGACCGAACCTTCAGTTGGTGACCGGACCGGGCGCGAATCGCCCCGCCGGCCAATGCGGCGACGCCTCGAGGCTCGGCGATCCCGAGGTTCGGAGCGTTACCCAGCCCCTTCGTGTGGCCAACGCGCCGATCGGCGCGATCGCCACATCGGCGGGCGGCCCGGTGCCGGTGCCGGTGCCGAGAAAAGTCGCTCCGATATGGCGGTTTCGGGGTGGTTGCTCCCGGACCGGCGGGGCCGGTGCCGAGGTCCCGGGGTCGCAGGCCCGGTGCCAAGGGCCCGGGGTCACGGGCCGGGGTGGCGAGTTCCGGGCGCCGCGTTCTTGTCGGTGGGCGTCGGCACGATCGAGGGCATGTTCGGCGAACACGACACCACCACCCCGGCGATGGCAGCGATGATCGCGGCCCGGATCACGACGCGACGACGGCCGTCGCGAAGCCACATGGCGATGGACGACGGCCGGGTCGGCGTCTGGGGCACCGACCTCCGCTATCTGTTGACCGACCTCATCGCCGGGCCCGAACGCCGGGGGTGGCGGGTGGTGGAGTTGGCCGAGGCGCTCGAGCGAGCCGGGTTCGAACTGCAGGGTCGGCCGACCAAGGTCGTGTCGGATGCACTTCGCACCGAGATCCAACGCGGCCGCGTCGTGCGGGTCGGCTGGGGCCGCTACGAGATGGGCCACATCCCGGGCGGGACACGCCGACGGATCCGAGCACGCTCCCGGGCCGCTCGCGATGCCGTACGGTCCGACTGGTGACCGCCGACGACGCAGCCCACGCCGCAACGACGACCGCCCGGAAGTGCTGGCGAACGCTCGAGCCGTACCACGGGATGATCTACTTCGTTCCCGAGGCGGCCGAGGAGTACGAGGCCATCGGCGTCGAGGGGCGCAGTGGGTATTTCGGGTCGCGGAGCGCAGCGCTGGGCGCGGTCGGTCCGCTCGTGGTCCAGGCGACGTTCTTCAACTTCCATCCCGGTCTGGTCGACAGGGCGATGGACGGCCTGTGGGACAAGGCGACGCCCGAGGACATGCTCCTCGCCCGCCACCGCGCCGTCGACCGGGCCCTGCGACGGATGCTGGGCGACGCGGTCGAGGACCCGTCGATCGCCGAGGCGGTCGAGATCCTCCGTCCCGCCGTCGAGGCCGCCCGATCCCGACCCGAGGGCCGGCCCCTCTTCGCCGGCCATGCCCGCCTGCCCGAGCCGCACGACCTCCCCCACGTCGCCCTGTGGTGGGCGATCACCCTGCTGCGCGAATTCCGGGGCGACGGCCACATCGCCGCCCTGGTCGACGCCGAACTCAGCGGTCTCGACGCGCTCATCCTGCACGGGGCGACGGGCGACGTGCCCATGGACCTCCTGCAACAGACGCGGGCGTGGCCCGACGACGAGTGGGCGGCGGGCGTCGATGCGATGCAGCGCCGGGGACTCGTCACCACGGAACAGACCCTCACCGACGAGGGACGGGCGCTGCGGGACCACATCGAGGACCGCACCGACCGACTGGCGACAGCCGCCTGGAACGAGATCACCACCGACGACGCCGACCGGGTCCGCTCCCTCGTCCGGCCGCACTCGAAGTCCATCAGCGCAGCGACCTTCGCGTAGCGTCACGAGTCATGGACTTCGCCCTCGCACCCGAGCTGCAAGCACTCGCCGACGAGGCCCGCGAGGTCGGCCGCACGGCCACGCAGGGCCGCTGGCACCACGAGGACTCGTGGATCGCCCAGACCGACCGGACCTTCGCCAAGGAACTGGCGGCTCGGGGCTGGCTCGGCATGACGTGGCCGACCGAGTACGGCGGCCACGGCCGCACGGCGCTCGAGCGGTTCGTCGTCTTCGAAGAGCTCATCACCCAGGGCGCGCCGATCGCCGGCAGCTGGTTCGCCGACCGTCAGATGGGCCCGACGCTCCTGCAGTTCGGGACCGACGAACAACGGTCGCGCTGGCTTCCCGGGATCATCGCCGGCGAGACCATGTGGTGCATCGGCATGTCGGAACCCGATGCCGGGTCCGACGTCGCGTCGCTGCGGACGATGGCCGTGCAAGAGGACCCCGACGACCCCGACAGCGACTGGATCGTCAACGGCCAGAAGATCTGGAACTCGGGCGGCGCCGTCGCCGAGTGGTGCTATCTGATCGCCCGCACCGACCCCGACGCGCCCAAGCACAAGGGCCTGTCGGAGTTCATCGTCGACATGAACACCCCCGGCGTGAGCGTGGTCCCGATCCGCGACATGACCGACGACGAACACTTCTGCGAGATCTACTTCGACGACGTGCGGGTCCCGGCGGCTCACATGGTGGGCGAGCTCAACGGCAGCTTCGGCCAGGTCATGCGCCAGATGGAACACGAGCGGGGCGGTATCGACCGACTGGTGTCGAACAAGCGCCTCTACCTCGACTGCGTCGAGTTCCTGCGGGCGCACGACCGCCTCGACGACCCGCTCGTCCGCGACGACATCGCCCGCATCGAGACCGGCTACAAGATCGGCCGGCTCCTCGTCCTGCGCGAGACGCTGCAGCAGGCGCCTCGAGGATTCTCGGCGGCGACGAAGACGTTCGGGACCGAGTTCGAGATCGAGGTGTCCGAGTTCTGCGGTCGGGCGCTCGGCGCCGCCGCCACCCTCGCCGACGACGGACCGGGTCGCGAACTGAGCCGGCGCGTGTCGCGCAACATCTGTTACGCGCCCGGCTACATCATCATGGGCGGGACCACCCAGATCCTGCGCAACATCCTGGGCGACCGGGTCCTGGGCCTCCCCCGCTGATCAGCCGGGCAGCCGGCGCACCGGCGGCACCTCGTCCTCGTTCACGGCGGCGACGACGATCCGGACCTCGACGATCGACGCCTCGTCGTCGCGCACGATGACGGGATCGCACACGAGGTCGACGATCTCGGGAGCCGCGTCGACGATGGCGCCGAGACGGCACACGAGTTCGAGCAGATGACGGCGAGCGTCGCCATCGAGCAACTCGTCGAGTCCCGATGCCTCGACCAACGCCTCGGCGTCGAGGTCGCTGATGGGCAGCACCCGCCGGGGCGCCTCGGCGAAACGGCCGGCACCGCCGCCGGGGCCGACCCGGATGACGGGGCCGACGACGGGGTGGGTCTCGACCGCGACGCGCACGTCGATGCCCGACGGCGTCATCGGCTGCACGAGGATCGGCCAGGCGTCGTCGCCCAGCGACGAGGCGATCGTCGAGACCGCCCCCACCAGGTCGGCGCGGTCGTCGACGTCGAGGGCCACGCCTTGATCCATGGTCGACGCGCCCACGGCGTGCCGTTCGGCCTTCACGGCGACGGGTGTGTCGATCTGGACGTCGTCGGCATCGGACACCGACAACAACACCTCGATCGGCACGGACGAGACGCCGCCGGCGGCGAGGACGGACCGGGCGTACTCGGGTGGCAGGACGACCGGGCCGATCGATCGGAGGGCGCCACGAACCAATGACCGGAGCGCATCGGGTCGTTCGATGGTGGCGACGGTCCCCGACTCCTCGTCGAGCCAGATGCGGTGGCGCACGACGCGACCCAGGGCGAGCGCGGCCTCGTCGGGGAAGTCGAAGATCGGCACGCCGGCGGGCGTCAGCGGCGGGTGGTCGCTGTAGACGCAGGCCACCATGGCGACCTCGGGGTGCGAGACGCTGGCCCGGTCGAGCACCGACGAGATGCGGTCGGCCGCGCTGTCGTAGGGCGCGTGGGCGACGAGGGCGACGTCGACGGCGGGGTCGGTCAAGACTGCGTCGAGGACGCGGTCGTACTGTTCGGCGTCGGCGTCGTAGCGCAGGTCGACGGGGTTCGCGACCCGGCGGCCGTGGAGGCGGATGTCGTCGATCGCGGCGAGGGTCTCGGGCGACAGTTCGGCCAGTTGCAGGCCGCTGTCGACGCAGGCGTCGGCGGCCATCGACGCGCTCCCGCCGCTGTTGCCGACGACCACGACCCCGTTGCCCGACGGCAGCGGTTGGTTGCCGGCGACGAGCGCGGCGTCGAGCAGGGCGCCGATGGTCGGCACTCGGACCACGCCGGTCTCGCGCAAGAGCGCGTCGATCGTGTCGTCGTCGAGCCAGCCGTCATCCTCGTCGCCGCCGGGCTTGTCGAGCACGGCGCCGGACCGGACCGCGAAGACCGGCTTGGTGCGGGCGACCTGGCGCACGTTGCGACCGAACCGGCGGGGGTTCCCGAACGACTCGAGATACAACAACACGACGTCGGTGCGGTCGTCGTCGAGCCAGTACTGCAACATGTCGTTGCCCGACAGGTCGGCCTTGTTGCCCACGGCCACGAACGTCGAGATGCCGAGTCCCTGGCGGCGGGCACGTTCGAGGATGACCGCTCCGAGCGTTCCCGACTGGCTGAGCAGACCGACGCGACCGGCGACGGGATCGATCTCGACGAACGTGGCGCGCATCGAGATCTCGGGGTCGGTGTTGATCACGCCGAGGCAGTTGGGGCCGAGGACACGGACGCCGAAGCGACGAGCCGTCGCCATCATGCGCGCCTGTTCGGCCTCCCCGTCGGGGCCGGTCTCGGCGAAGCCGGCCGAGATGACGACGGCGGCGCCGACGCGGGCCCGACCACAGTCCTCGATGACCGACACGACCTCGGCCGCCGGCACGCACACGACAGCGAGATCGACCTCGTCGGGGATCTCCTCCACGGTGCGGTGAGCGCGGACCCCGGCCACCGAGTGCACCTCGGGGTGCACCGGGTAGATCGGGCCTCGGAACGGTCCGCGCAGCAGGTTGCGGAGGGTGCGGTGCCCGATGCCGCCGGGATCGCGCCCGGCGCCGACCACGGCGATCGAGCGGGGTTCGAGCAACCGGACGACGGCTTGCCGTTCGGCCGAACGAGCCCGTGCCGCCATCGCCGCCGCTGCGTCGTCGGTCGGTTCGATGCCGAGGGTCACCTCGATCACACCGTCGGCGAACGCGCTCGACGCCTGGAAGCCGGCCTGCTTGAAGACGCTGACCATCCGTCGGTTGCTCGGGAGCACGTGCGCCTCGAACCCCTGGATGCCCGACTCACGGGCGTAGGCCGCCAGGTACTCGAGCATCAGCGTCGCGATGCCGCGTCCGTGGAACTGGTCGTCGGTGAAGAACGCGACCTCGGCTTCGGGCCGATCGCCCACGCGGTCGTACTGGGCCACGCCGAGGATCTCGCCGTCGCGCTCGGCGACGAAGGCCATGCGGTCCATGCCGTCCACGTTCGTGAGGTGCTCGACCTCTTTGTCGGACAGGCGTGGCCGGGGGCTGAAGAACCGGAAGTAGATCGATTCGCGGGACTGACGCTCGTGGAACGCCCGGAGCGCGTCGGCGTCGTCGGGGGCGATCGGACGGAGCTGCGCGGTCGATCCGTCGGTGAGCACGACGTCCGCGCTCCAACGCGTCGTCCACTCGTCGTCGCCTGGGATCCCGTGACTCACGGCGTCAGGGTAACGATGCCGCGTCCGGACCGGATCGCCGACGGCGGTAGCGTCGTCGAATGCGCCCGTCACGGACGATCCCGAGGCTGTTGTCGTCCGTGCTGGCGGTGGCCCTGGTGGTCGGGGCCTGTTCGGAATCGGACCTGCGCCTCGACGCCGATGTCGGGACGACCGGCGCGCTGTCGTCGGATCAGGTGGTGTCGGTGGCACTCGACGACCTGGCGGAGTACTGGACCGACCGCCTCCCCGAGGTCTACGGCATCGAGTTCGAGCCGGTGGCCGGCCTGGTTCCGTACGGGCCGACGACCCCGACCCCGCAGTGCGGACCGACCGACCTCGACTACGACGACGTCGCCGAGAACGCGCTGTACTGCCCCGACGACGACATCATCGCCTGGGACCGCGTGGCGCTCATCCCCCAGCTGCAGGGCGACTTCGGGCCGCTGACAGTGGGCATCGTGTTGTCGCACGAGTACGCCCACGCCATCCAGGCCCGGGCCGGCATCAGCGGCAGCACGGTCACGCTCGAGCTCCAGGCCGACTGCTTCGCCGGTGCGTGGGTCGCCGACGTGCGCGATCGCATCGACGTCTTCGACACGTCGGGCGACTCACTCGACGCCGCCATCGGCGGGTTCCTCGAGTTGCGAGACACCGTCGGCGTGTCGGGCGGGGACCCGCAGGCACACGGCAGCGGCTTCGACCGGGTGTCGGCATTCCAGCAGGGTTTCGAGGACGGCAACGACGCGTGTACGACCTACGAGGACGACCCGCCGACCGTCGTCGCCATCCCGTTCGGCAGCCGGACCGACCTCCAACAAGAGGGGAACCTCCCGCTCGACGAGCTGATCGAGCCGCTGCTCGCCGACCTCGAGTCGTTCTACGCGGCCCTCTTCGCCGACCTCGGCGAGCCGTGGGACCCCATCGACGGCGTCGTTCCCGTCGACCCGACCCAGGACACGGTCGACTGCGGGAGCGAGCAGCTCTCGGGCAACGACCTCCGATTGGCCTCCTTCTACTGCGCGACCGACGACACGATCTATCTCGACAACGTCGACCTCGTCCCGACGCTCGACCGGATCGGCGACTTCGCTGTCGGCGGGGAGATCGCCCGCCAGTACGCGTTCGCCGCCCAGCTCCGCCTCGACCTCGCCGACAGCGACGACGACTCGGGCCGCCTCCACGCCGACTGCCTGACGGGCGTCTACGCGTCGGCCGAGTTCCTCCAGCGCATCCCCGACCAGCAACTCGTTCTCTCACCCGGCGACATCGACGAGATCCTGATCGCCTTCCTGTCGGTCGGCGAAGACACCGGGACCACGGCATTCGAGCGCACGGCGGCGTTCCGCGTCGGTTTCGTCGACGGCTTCACCGCCTGCGCGTCGGCCTACCTCTAGAAGCCCCGGTTCGCCCGGGCCCGGCGGCTCTCGCGGACGACCAGGCCGGCGATGACGACCACTCCGCCGAGCATCACGACGAAGAGCACGGTCTGGAGCGCACCGCCACGGTCGCCGGCGTCCTCGGGCTCGGTGCCGCTGTCGGGCCGGGGGATGATCCCGCCACCCTCGGGCTGTTGACCGAGGGTCGTGACCGGGGCGTCGCCGTCGCCTGCGGGGGCCGCGATCGCCGGGGGGGCGAGGACCAGGAGCAGACATGCGGCGGCGACGAGCAGGCGGGTGCGCATGCTCCCATGTTGGCGGTCAGAGCGTCTGGAGCCCCAGCTGACCGATGCCGCCGATGGTGATCTCGATGTCGTCGCATCCGAGTGTCGCGTCGCTTCCGGCGCCGATGTTGTGGGCGACGACGCAGACACGGTGGGTCCCGGGCCCGACCGACCAGACGACCTCGTAGGCGTTCCGCTGACCGGTCGACTCGTCGAGCTTCGCCGCGGCCAGCGAGAAGGTCTGGTCGTCCAACGTCACCGTGACCACGACCGGCTCGGTGGCATCCACGTCGACGGCATGCCCACGGATCACGATGCCGACCGGTCCAGCCGACGCGTGCATGTCGCCGCTCGGGTCGGCGCTCGTACTGGCGGCGGCGACGGGAGGGGCCGGTGCCGCGGGCGCGACCTGGGGCGTGGCCGACGCCGGTGTCGAAGCGGGTTGCGATCCCGTCAGCCCTCGACCCAGCCCGGCCAGGTCGCCCGATCGGTACGACAGCGCATCGAAGCTCGTGGCGTGCATGGTCTGCAGGTGACCGTCGAACTCCCCGTTGAAGTGACCGAGCCCGAAGGCGTGCCCCAACTCGTGACGGACGCCGTTGTCGAGCGCCTGGGACGATCGTGTGAGCAGGCGAGGGTTGATCCAGACCCGCGCCTCGCTGATCTCGCCGCCGTCGACGACCGGTGACGCGCAGCCCAGCCACGAGCCCGAACACGGCGCGCTGGACGACACGCGCACGTCGATCTGACCGACACCCGTCGTCGCATCGGCGGCCACGGTGCCGGGCGCCACGGTGACCGACCGGCCGACGTCGTCGCGCATGGTGGCGGCGACAGCCTCGAGGTGCGGGCGGAGCCGCTCGACCCCCGACGATTCCACCAACCGGATCGTGTAGTGCTCTCGCAGCGTGCTGTCGCGATAGACGGTGTAGCCGTCGCCGGCGACGGCCGGTGCGCTGACGCTGGCGCCCTTGGCGAACACCACGAGGTCACCGTCGCGGTACAGCACCACGCCCACGCCGTTGTCTTCGCCGGCTCCGGGCGTCGACGTCGGCACGCCCAGCGCCGCCACAGCAGCGAGGACGAGGACCACCCCGAGCATCCATCGCGTCGATCGCCGCCCCGATCCCCCTGTGTGCACCCGTGCTCCCCCGCTGTCCCCAGACGTCCCGACATTCCGGGCGTGGCGCCCATGTCAGCATCTTTTGGACACTGTACGCACCGTCGACGCCCGGCGTCGGCCAAGCTCTCGGCCGTTCCGACAGGATTCCGGCCGGATTCCGCCACCGACCCGAAATGCCGCCACGGAGCGAGGACGTCTGGGGACGTTCTGTGGCGACGTTTGTCACACTGTCTGGAGGCCGCGCCGCCCGATGCCACCGTCCGTGACCGTCACCTCGTGGCAACCGAGCGAGACGTCCTCGCCCGGCCCCACGTTGTGCGCCACGACGCAGACCTCGTGCACGCCTGGCCCCACGGACCACACGGCCTCGAAACCGTGGTTCCCGACCCCCGGCTCGGCGCGAGACGCCTCGAGGCCGTATGGGGTGCCGCCGTCGACGGCGACGGTGACCGTGATGGCTCCGGTCGAGTCCGGGTCGACAGCGTGGCCGCGGACGACGATGCCGATGCTCCCGGCCTGCACCGACGCCAGGCCCTCGGGGTCGACGGGCGGCGGCGGAGCCGGGGTCGGTCCGGGAGCCGGGGCAGGTTCAGGAGCCGGTGCCGGCTGCGGCGCCGACGTCGGTGGCGCTGCGTGCACCGCAACGCGCCGGAGCCCCGCCAGATCGCCGGCACGGAATGCCGTCGCGGCGACGCTCGTCGAGTGCATCGTCTGGACGAGCCCGTCGTGTTCGACGTCGTAGTGGGCGAGACCGAACGCGTGGCCCATCTCGTGGCGCACCACGTTGTCGAGCACCGCTGCCGAGCGATCCAGCATGCGCGGGTGGATCCAGACCTCGGCGTGCACGATCTCGCCCCCGGCGATGATCGGCGTCGCACAGCCGAGCCAGGCGCCCGAACACGGTGCCGTCGTGGAGACCCGCACGTCGATCTGCCCCTTGCGGGTCGCATCCGCGGCGACCGTGCCGTCGTCGACCGATGCGGACTGACCGACCTGGTTGCGCATGGACGATGCGACTGCCTCGAGGTGGGGACGGAGGCGCTCGACGTCGGGTGAGTCGACGAGTCGGATGGCGTAGTACTCGAGGAGGGAAGCGTCCCCGTAGGTCGCATACCCGTTGCCGGTGACCGCCGGGGCGGTCGCTCCAGCCGCCTTGGCGACGTAGACGACGAAGTCCCCGTCCCGGAGCACCTCGGCCCGCTCGACGGTCGCGTCGGGGAGCGTCGGGGCGGGGACGGAGCGGAGGCCGACGACCGTGCCCATCACCACCAGGAACATCCCGAACAGGACCCGTCTCGATCGACGGCCACACGGTCGGCGGTCTTGCCCGTTTGCTCGCACCCCGTACTCCTCGTCACCCCGAACGGTTCAGGGCGATCACTCGCTCCGTCAGTGTGAGCGCAGGCAGGACGTTACGTACGGGTCGAAATGGCACAGATTACGCACTTCCGTACGCTCCGTATGGAAGAGAGTTCAAGCAGGGCGGAGTTTCGTCACCGAAAGTACGAATCGGCAGGCAACCCCTACGTTTCGTACCGATTCCGGGAAGCTGACGCTCAGCTGTCGGCCACGCTCCGACGTCGAATGGCGAGGATCAGCGCGCCGACCAGGACGACGCTGACCACGCCGAGCGCGACCGGGCCGAGGACGGACCGCCCACCCTCGGCCTCCGACGGCACGATCGAGAATCGATAGCCGTCGGTCTGGGAGTCGCCGTCGAGCGCCACGAAGTCGTACTCGACGACGTAGTCCCCCGCCGCGGTGAGCGCGTCGAATCCGACGGTGGCGGTTCGGCCGTCGTCGGAGTGCTCGACGGCCTCGAGTCCCGAGACGACGTCCCCCTCCGGCGTTCGAACCGAGATCCGGACCCGAGGCAGGACCGGGTCGAGAAACTGCAGTCGTACGTCGTCGATCGGGCCCACCACGACCTCGCCCGGACCCGGCGCGGCGCGCTGCACCTCGGTGTGGGCGCGTGCGTGCGGTGCGGCGAGCAACACCATGAGCGTGACGACCGCGGCGACGATGCCGGCGGCTCGGCGTCGGGCCATCTAGTTGACCTGGCGGTCCCGGCCTTCCCAGAACGGGGCCCGGAGCTTGAACTTCTGGAGCTTGCCCGTCGCCGTGCGAGCCAACTCGGTTCGGACCTCGATGCTGGTCGGGCACTTGTAGTGGGCGAGCTTCGAGCGGCAGTACTCGATCAACGCCGCCTCGTCGATCGTGGCGCCGTCGGCGGGCACGACCAGCGCGACGACCGTCTCGCCCCATTTCTCGTGCGGCACGCCGATCACCGCGACCTCGGCGACGTCGGGATGCGAGAAGACGCAGTCCTCGACCTCGATCGACGACACGTTCTCGCCGCCGGAGATGATGACGTCCTTCTTGCGGTCCGAGATCGACAGGTAGTTCTCGTCGTCGATGACGCCGCCGTCGCCCGTGTGGAACCAGCCGCCCTCGAGCGCGGTGGCGCTGGCGTCGGGGTTGTCCCAGTACCCCTCGAGCACGACGTTGGACCGGGCCAACACCTCGCCCGACTCGCTGGTGTCGAGCGTGACGCCGAGCGCCGGGACGCCCGCACGGCTGAGCTTGCGGGCCCGCTCGTCGGGCGGGAGGTCGTCGTACTCGGCCCGGCCACGGTTGATGGTGAGCAGCGGCGCCGTCTCGGTGAGGCCGTAGATCTGGGCGAACTCCCACCCAAGGTCGCGCTCGACCGCCTCGATGGTGGACGTGGGCGGCGGCGCGCCGGCCATGACCCAACGGTTGGTGCCCGCACCGGGGATGTCACCCGGCCACGACTTCGCGGCCTCGAGCACCATCGAACCGACGGTCGGGGCGCCACACATGAGGGTGACGCCGTGGTCTTCGACACGACGCAGGATCTCGGTGCCGTCGATGGCACGGAGCACGATGTGCTTCCCGCCCATGGCGGTCACGGCGTAGACCATGCCCCAGCCGTTGCAGTGGAACATCGGCAGCGTGTGCAGGTAGACGTCGCGGTCGTCGACGCCCATGTGCCAGCCGAACGTGGCGGCGTTGAGCCACAGCGTCCGATGCGTCAACTGCACGCCCTTGGGACGGGCCGTCGTGCCGCTCGTGTAGTTGATGGTGGCGGTGGCGTCCTCGTCGGGCTCCCACGCCTGCGGTTCGGCCGTGTTCCCGAAGAGGATTTCGTCGGTGTCGGCACCGAGCACGAACTTGTGCTTCGCCTCGACACCCGACAGTGACTCCTCGAGCTCGGGGTCGATGAGCAGGACTGTGGCGCCCGAGTGCTCGACGATGTAAGCGACCTCGTCGGGACCCAGCCGGAAGTTCACGGGCACGAGGACGCGGCCGTACGCGCTCACGCCGAAGAACGAGGTGAGCAACCGCGCCGAGTTGTGACTGACGATCGCCACCCGTTCGCCCTGGCCGACGCCCAGCGCATCGAGGCCCGCCGCTTGCGCCTTGGCGAGCGCGGCCATACGCGCGTAGGTGACCTCACCCCACGAGTCGGCGGGCTGGTCGGGCTCGTCGACGAACGCAACGCGGTCGCCGTACACGAGCGCCGCTCGCTCGAGGTGGTCTCGGACGGTCAGCGCAACACGCATGACTCTCCCTTCCGGAGTGGGCGACGCCGTGGGTCGACGCCGACGGCATCCGACTCTACGCGGAGCGATCTGGCGCTACGCGGGGGCGATCTGGAGCGTGCGCAGGAGGTCGTTGACCTCGGGTACCAGCGCCCGGCGATCGCGGTGACTGCCCAGGACGGCATACAGGCAGAACGCTCGGCCGCCCTCGGAGAAGAAGGCCTGCGTGCCGCTCATGCCCTCGATCGTGCGTTGCATCGCCGACGGCGAGAACTGCGCCGCCGTGAGCGTGGGGATGCCCTCGTGACCGAACAGCGGGGTGCCGACGTCTTCGGGGCCGTACTCGATGATGCACACGAGGACGTCGGTCGACGTCATCGACTCGACCGCTCCGCTCCCGAAGTCGCCCCGCCCGTTGGGGAGCGGGAAGTTCGCGAGATGGGTGACCGGGTGTTCGGCGTCGGTCTGCGCCGCGCCGGTTGCGCCCCCGTCGACGCTCGATCGCGACGCACCGGCTGCGTCCTCTTCCGGGCGACGGTCGATCGAG
>JAPKDO010000453.1 GCA_028822535.1 Acidimicrobiales bacterium | reverse complement strand
GCCCGCACGACGCTCGCCGAGTTGGAGCGACGGTCATCCGGCTCCCGCAACACCGCGGACGTCGACGCGCTGGAGGCCGCCCACGCCGAGGTGGAGCGCGCCCGAGACGGCATCGACGCCCGCTTCGGTCGTGCACGCGCCCAGCGCCGACTCGACGACGCGGTCGCTGCCGAGGGCGAACTGCTCGAGCGCCTCGGTCTCACCTCGTACACCGAGTTCCTCACGCTGGGCGGGGCCACGGCGCGTCCGGAGGTCGGCGCGACTGAGCTCGAGATCGCCCGTCGTTCGGTCGAGCAGGCGCAGACGGCGGCTGAGGAGTGCGAGCGCAGGGTCGACGACGCCCTCCTGCATGCAGAACTCGTCGCTGCCCGCCGTGCGCTGCTCGACGAGGCCAGGGCGCTGCTCCGCGATCCCGCGCTCGCGGACGACCGAGCGATGTCTGCGCTGATGGAGCACCGCGTGGAGGCATCGGCATCCGTCCAGATCGATCACCTCGTCGACCTCCTCGAGGCGGTGGGTCTCCCGGTGCGCGACCTCGACCTCGGTGATGACGAGATCGAGGAGATGGCCGCCGAGTGGCTTGCAGATCGTCAGCACACGGAGTCCCGGCTCCTGCGACGCATCGACGAACTCGAGTCCGTCGATGCGTCGAACGGGGATGATGCGCCCGACCCGTTGGCGTTGGAGGAGCCCGAACGCGTCGAGGAGATCGACGCGGCGGGCGCGGCAACAGCGTTGGTGGACGAGGCGCGAGCCGCCGTCGACGCCGCAGAGGACGGTGTGCGAGCGGCCAAGGACCGTGTCATGGCCCACGAGAGCGTCACGGCGCAGATCGCCACGCTCGACGAGGAGTCATCGGTGATCGCGATCGAGATCGCGACCCACGATGCCGAGCGAGAGGCGGCGACCG
Organism: Acidimicrobiales bacterium; assembly: GCA_028822535.1. GTDB lineage: Bacteria > Actinomycetota > Acidimicrobiia > Acidimicrobiales > Salinilacustritrichaceae > Salinilacustrithrix. Next base: position 1,434 of record JAPKDO010000453.1, on the reverse strand, counting down.
AAGCGGCCCGGGACGACGCGACGGACGGGGGTGCGGCCGAGGAGACGCCCGCGGACGATCGCGCCGCCGATGCGCTGGCGGAAGCGTCTGCGGCGGCCGAGTCCGCAGCGACCGGAGTCGTCGCAGCGAGAACTGCGGTTGCGACAGCGCAGGCACATGTCGACGAGACCCAGGGCGAGTACGGCGCCGCCGTGGAGGAACTCGCGGCGCTGCGCCAGATGGTCGCAGAGCTCGACGACGATCCGCCCCCGGTGGAGGAGGTCGAGTGGTACCTGCTCGCGCGGCTCGCCGGCCAGCGCCAACAGTCCTTCGTCGGATCGCTCCCCCTCCTGGTGATCGGCGCGCTCGACTCGGTCGATGACGACGAAGGCCTCCATCACCTCCTCGATCGCCTCGAACGGATGGCGGGCGCAGTGCAGATCGTGCATCTGACCGACGAACCACGGATCATCGCCTGGGCGGAGGCGTTACCCGAGGATCGAGCCGCCGTCGTGCGTCCGGTCGCCCGCGTCGACTGACCATCCGAGCGCCGGCCCCGGACCGGGGACCTACGATGCGAGATGACGACCCGCAGACGTCCAGGGGGACCGTGCTCGTGATCACCGAAGACGCCATCCGTTCGCTCGCAGCGATCCGCAGCGACCACAGCGTGACGTCGTGTTATCTCGACGTCGATGGCAGGCGGCACGTCCGCGAGGCGGACTACGAGCGAGTGTTCGACTCGATGGTGCGACGAGCGAGGGCTGATGGCGCGCCCCAGCCCGACGATGCAGACCTCGAGCGCATCGATGCGCTCGTGCGCGGCGGATTCGATCGGGCGCGAGTGCGCGGCCTCGCGGTGTTCTCGAGCGTCGCCGACGACCTCTGGGAGGTGGTCGAACTGCCGGTGTCGGTTCGGTCGCAGCTCGTCGTCAACGCATCGCCCGCCGTCGGCCAACTCGAGGGTGTGGTCCAGCAGAGCATCACGATCGGCGTGCTCGCCGTCGACAAAGCGCATGCGCGCGTGTTCGTCTTCAACCTCGACGAACTGATCGAGCATCGGGAGGTCACCGACGACCTCGGACGCGACTACGACACGGTCGGCGAGCACGACCGTGGCGGCGTCGACGACCATCGCGAGGAACTCGAGCACCAGCATCTGCGCCACGCGGCGAGTCTGTTGTGGTCGGCCTACCAGGCGCACGGCTTCGACCACCTCGCGGTCGCGGCCCCCGACCACCTGGCAGGCGAGGTCGAGGCAGGACTCCACCCGTACTTGCGAGAGCGTCTCCGCGGCCCGCTTCCTGTCGAACCGTCGGCCACGGAGTCACAGATCCGGGACGCGGTGCTCGAGATGGAAGCGGCGATCGAACGCGAGCGTGAGAACGCGTCCGTGGCACGCCTGCGCGAGGCGGTTTCGGCCGGCAAGCTCGGAGTTGCCGGACTGGACGACGT
>JAPKDO010000452.1 GCA_028822535.1 Acidimicrobiales bacterium | reverse complement strand
CGGCACGTCTGCGGCTGCGCTCGCCCCGTCCTACGGAAGCAAGCTCCACCACCTGGCCCTCTGGGACCAGCCGATCTCTCCGCACTCTGAACAAACCCACTTCATCTCGGCCCGAAAGCCGGGCACCTCCGATGGACGTACCTCGTCGGTGGACTCGATGGTCTTCCGTCGCCCGCAGTTCGGACACTTGACTCCGATCACCCTGTAGACCCCGATGGTCAAGATCAGGATGACGAAGGCGAGCACGGGGATTGCATCCAGGACCTCACCACCGCTCCCCCAAAGGAGATTGCCATTTCGCGCGGGGCGTTGAGGGGCACGCGAGCTATCCGCGGTGGAAGATCGTCACGTCGCCCGGAGATGCGAGCACGAAGTAGTCGCCGCCTGGCGAGAACCCAAACGCACGAAGCTCCTCAGGCCCCGGACTGATTACCTGGCGCGCGTCGCCCCGTGCCAACACGACATCCTCGCCGTCGACAGTCGATCGCCAGCCGTCAGAGGTCTGCGAGACACCCTCTCCACCCCACAGTCCGAAGACCTCGATCCATTCACCGTCGGCTGACCCGATGCCGAGCACTCGGCGGTGCGAGGCGTCGGACCACTCAGCGAAGTCCTCAGACCGGTCATGCGCCGCTCGGTCACCAGCGCCGCAGTCGATCAGCCCGCGACCCTGGTGTCCTACAACGAGCAGGAGACTCGTCTCAGCGACGAATCCAATCTCAGTCAGACCGCCAACGAGAACCACCGACCGCCGAGTCCACACCCGCAGGAGACTGCCGGGTATCGCGGGTCGCTCGCAACGGAGAACAGATCTTCGGAGCGGTCGGCGCCCTCGACGACGGCCAGCTCGGGACCACTGGGCAGCGGCACTTCGGGACGGCCTACCGGATGGGGCGCTGGCCTCGTCCGCTGCCCTCGAAGTCGACCCACACTCGGCGTCCGGTGATGCCTGCGCCCTTGGCGACGCCCGTGGTCACGCGGCCCGACGAGTCGATGATCTCGACATCGAACTCGGGTTCCTTCCTCCACCTCTTGTACCAATAGCGACAGCTGCCGATCTGGAGAGCGCGCTCGGCCGCCCACCGCTCGATGTGACTGCGGCCGATCCGGGCTCTCGCAACTTCAAGAAGGAGGCCCAGGCCGAGCAGGAGCGGAAGCAGCCAGGGATCCATCAGGCGATACCCACCTGTAGGACATTGCCGGATCAGCGGCGATCGCGCCACTGGAGATCAGTTGCTTGTGGGCGGCAGGAAGAACGCCCACGTGATCACGAGCAACCCAACGCCGACAACGGAGAGCAGAAGACCACGAGCATCTCCTGCCACGGCGATCACGAGTCCCGCGACCGCGAGGACTGCTCCGCCGAGAGTTCCACGCATCGAGATGAAGGTTCGTGTGGTCGATCTCACGATCCGAGTGTGACGCAGCAGCCGCAATGGATTGCCAGGTCGCGATGGTCTCTCGCCAGCGCGAATGGACAATCGGTGCGGTCGGCCTGCACGACAGGGTCAAGGAAGAGGCCAACAACGAGCGGCACCTCGGTGCGGTAGGTGATGCCTATTCGACTATGTCGTCCGTGTGCGTCACGTCGTCTGACTCGACGACGACGGTGCCGACGGGCGCGTACGAACCACAAGACCCTCCGTCTGCGTAGTAGCCGGGAACCTCGATCTCCTCAGCTGACCGGACAAGCCGCCCACTCGCATCGTTCACTTCGAGATCTGCGTCTGTCATCGGCTTCGGGAGCGGGGAAGCGTTCGTTGAGATGTCCTCAGCGAAATGAGCCCTACCGTCGCGGACATTCACGCAGAAGCGGTCGAGACATACCTCGTTTGCGTCCGGCAACGCGCTGACATCGACGACGAGGTCGGTAGAGATGCCAACGGCGTTGCACCCCTCATCGTTGTTGCAGGCTGCGACGAGGATCACGGCAGCAACGAGGACCATCAGGTGACGGAGAGTTCGGTCAAAATGTCTCAGAGGCCGATGGTGCCCGTCCAACGGTGGCCCGTCCACTCCGATCGGGAAACTCCGAGCGGTTGGTGTCACTCGGACCGCGCCGACATGACCGCCGACGAACGGCACGTCGGCGATGGACCAGACGTGTGGGCCGAGACGACTTCTTTCAGCACTCTGGACCCACACGTGGCATCCGAATCATGACGTGTGGGCTCAGAGCGACCTTCACCGCGTTCTTGACCCACACGTCCGAGGAATCCGCACCGACCGCCGGATCGTCGGCGGCTCCGTCCAGCACGAGGGCGGCGCATATCGCCGGCTCGTGAGCGGTCGACCGGTCTCTGCAGATCGTGCGCTTGCCTTCCGACAATCCTCCCGAGACCAGAG
>JAPKDO010000102.1 GCA_028822535.1 Acidimicrobiales bacterium | reverse complement strand
TGGCGCGACCGCTGCACGGAGCACTCGCGTTCGTGGCAGTGCTCGACCCGGACACCGTCGCCGACGATCTGCACCTCGACGTGTCGAGTGCTCGGGAGCAACTCCTCGGCGTACAACGAGCCGTCACCGAACGCGGCTTCGGCCTCCCGCGTGCAGGCGTCGAAGGCGGCATCGATGTCGGCCGGGTCGGTGACGGGTCGCATGCCCCGGCCTCCGCCGCCGGCGACGGCCTTGAGCATCAGCGCTCCGTGCTCGGCGAGGAACGCCCGGGCGTCACCGAGGTCGATACCGGCCGCGGTCGCCGCCAGCACAGGGACGCCGGCCGCCGCTGCTGCCGCTCGGGCAGCCACTTTGTCTCCGAAACGCTCGAGTTGGTCCGGTCCGGGACCGACGAAGATCAGGCCGGCCTGCCGGACGGTGCGGGCGAACGTCGCGTTCTCGCTCAGAAAGCCGTAGCCGGGGTGGATCGCGTCACACCCGGCTTCGATGGCAGCGGTCACCACGGCCGCGATGTCGAGGTAGCCCGTTGGCCCGTCCCCCGGGAGCGCCACGACCTCGTCGCCGGCAGCGACATGTGGCGAGGAGGCGTCGTCCACCGTGTGACACGTCACCGCGGTGAGCCCCTCGTCATGCACCCCACGGGCGACACGAACAGCGATCTCTCCGCGATTGGCGATCAGGACCTTCGAGAACGACGGCACCCCCGCATCCTGCCAGCCCGCCCCACCCCACCGTTCTGGTCGCGCGATCCGTACGTCCGAGGTCCCGATCGCGCAACCAGAACCAACCCGTCGAGCTTCTGGTCGCGCGATCCGTACGCGTGACGTCCCGATCGCGCGACCAGAACCGGACCTGGCGGGAGGTCCGGCGGACGCGCTCGTCAGGTGGCGGCGCGGGTCTTGCGGAGAAGGGGGTCCGCGGCGGCGAGCGCCTTGTCGGCGATGCGCAGGACGCGGCCGGCTGCGCCCGGGGTGTCGTTGTCGACGAGGTTGCCCATGACCGCGAGCGTGATGTTGGCGATGGCCTCGGTGCCCACGGCGACACGGAGCCCGTTGCGCAGGATCCACGGATGGCCGATCAGGAACGAGAACCGACGTCCGGTGCGCAGGAATGCATCGAAACGTTCGCCGATCTCGACGTCGTATCGCTCGGGAGCGGTCGACGGGTCGGCGAGGAACAGGTCGCTCGCGAGCATGCCCGACTCGAGGCCGTAGTCGATGCCCTCGCCGTTCATCGGGTTGATCAGCCCCGCGGCGTCGCCGATCGCGACCCAGCCCGGCCCGTGGCGCTTGACCGAACTCATCGGGAGGCGCCAGGCACGGGGACGTTCGAGGTACTCGCCGTCGAGGCCCCACTCGTCACGCACGAGCGCCCGGTAGTCGTCGAGAAGCGTGTTCAGGTTGAGGTCACTGAACCGCTTCATGGTCGAGAGCGCGCCGACGCCGATGTTCACCGTGCCGTCGCCGCAGGGGAACATCCAGCCGTAACCGGGAACCGGGGTGCCGTGCCGATCTCGCAGTGTCAGACAGGCCTCGAGGTGGCGATCGAGGTGGCGTGGGGTCTCCATGTAGGCGCGAATGGCGAGCCCGAACGGTTCGTCGGGGTCGCGCTCGGCGCCGAGCATCCGAGCGGTCTTGCCCTGCGCGCCGGCGGCCACGACGGTGAGCCCGGCGCCGATCCGGCGCGACCCGGCCTCGACACCGACGACCCGGTCGCCGTCGAGGATCGGCAGCGCCGAGGTCTCGTAGACCAACTCGGCGCCGGCCTTGTCGGCGGCGTCGACCAGGTGCGCATCGAGGCGCCGGCGTGGCCACACCGCACCGTGTGACGGGAAGCGGCCGTGCGCTGGCCACGGCAGTTGCCGGCGCTGCTTGCCGGCGATCATGCGGAGGCCGTCGATCCGGTGCACGCCCTCGGATTCGAGATCGATGTCGAGATCGTGCAACGCCGCCACCGCTCGAGGCGTGAGTCCGTCGCCACAGACCTTGTCGCGGCCGTGCTTGCCCTTCTCGAACACGACGACCTTCGCTCCGCCACGCGCCGCCTGGATCGCGGCGGCAGCCCCAGCGGGACCACCGCCGATGACGGCGACGTCGTAGTGCTCGTTCAGACCGGCGTCCACCGGACCATTCTCGCCGATCAGAGCACCTTCTCGACCATCGCCACCCGCTCGCCGCCGCCGTATGGTGCGATCTCGGCGACGACTTCGAAGCCCTGTCGGCGGTGGAACGCCAGCGAGCGCGGGTTGGGCGGCTCGGTGTTGACCTCGGCACACACCACGTTGCGCCCGCTGTCGGCAGACCACTCGGTGAAGTCCTGATAGATCGCTGCAGCGACGCCACGGCCACGCACCACGGGCTGGAGGGCGATGCGGTCGACGTACGCGAAGCGGGCGTGACGGTCGCAGAACCAGCGGTAGTTGGGGCTCTGGTAGTCGAGGCCTTCGACCAGACCGACGAACACCCCGACGACGTCGCCGTCCACCTCGACGGCCTGGAACCGTTCGGCCGACGCGAGGAACAGCGAGGTCCGGGCGTCGTCGAAGGGACCGACCTCGGGCTCGTTCGCCGCGTTGACGGCGCGCACGGCGAGGAGGTCTTGGGGCGTCACGTCACGGATCGTCCAGCCGCTCACGCGGCGCAGCCTGCCAGGTCAGCGGATCGCCTCGGCAACCCGCGCACGCAACGCCGGCACGACCTCCTCCTCGAACCACGGATTCCGTCGGAGCCACCGGTGGTTGCGAGGCGAAGGGTGTGGTAGCGGGATGACGTCGGGCAGGTACTCCTCCCAGCGCTGCACCGTGGCGGTCAACGTGTCGGACCGATCGGGCAGGTACCGAGCCTGTGCGTAGGCCCCGATCACGACTCGTAGCGCGTCGTCGCGGAGGTGCCCGAGGATCCGGTCGTGCCAGAGCGGCGCGCACTCCGGCCGGGGCGGCAGATCGCCCGACGCTCCGGTCCCCGGGTAGCAGAACCCCATGGGCAGCACCACCACCGAGTCCGGGTCGTAGAACGTGTCGGCGTCGATGCCGAGCCAGTCGCGCAGTCGGACTCCGGACGGGTCGTCCCACGGCACCCCCGACTCGTGGACACGGCGTCCGGGCGCCTGTCCGATGATCACCACGCCGGCGCCCTCGCCGGCCTGCAGTACCGGGCGGACACCGTGGGGCAGGTGGTCGGCACATACCGTGCACGCTCGAGCCTCGCGGAGCACGACCGACAGACTCATCGGAGCGTTCCACCTGCTCGAACGACGCGCCTCGTCGTGGTCATGTCCCGATTGTGGACGACGTGACATCCAGCCGACGTCGGATCTCGGGAATTCCGGCGAGGCGAGGATGTTGGATCACCCATGGACCGCTCGTTCGACGCGGAGCGCCGCAAGGCCTTGACCTCGCAGCTCCGCCGGTATCTTCCCGGCACGGACTCCGTGGGCAGTTCCCTCCTGTGCTTCGAGGACACGCTCGACGCACTCGGACGTGACGGCGAGGTGGACGAGGGCCATCGCGAGGTCGAGGTCGCACGCATCGTCGGCTCGGTGGCCTGGGTCCGCGACTTCGACCGCTTGTTCCGCCCGCGACACGACCACCTGCGAGAACGGTGGGAGGAGGTCTCGCGACGCTTCGACAGCCTCCCCCCGATCCGGCTGCTGCGACTCGGGGACATGTACTTCGTGGAGGACGGGCACCATCGGGTCTCGGTCGCACGGGCCCGTGGCGCGCCCATCATCAACGCGTACGTGCACCGCGTCCGCACGGTGGTGTGTGCGAGCCGCGGCCTCACCGTCGCCGATCTGCCGGAGATGCACGCACAGCGGATGTTGTTCGAGCGAGTCCCGCTCCCCGACGACGCCCGTATCGGGTTCCGGCTCGACTGCCCGGACAACTGGCGGCGCCTGGCCGAAGCCGCCGAGGCCTGGGGGTATCGACAGTCGCTCGATGGACGACCGCTCCCGGGGCGGTGCGATCTGGCCGATGCCTGGTGGAAGGAGGAGGTCGAGCCGCTCGCCGCAGACCTCCGCCAACGCGGCATCGTCGCGAGCGACAACGACCTCGAGGCCTACCTCGCCGGAGCCGACTCGATCCTCGACTGAGCGGCCGTCATCGAGCGGATCGCTTCCGCGATCGCGACGCGATGTGGTTCCGCCGTGGCGATCACCCCGACGGCCGGCAGCGATGTGTGCAGCTGACCAGGGCAGTCGTGGTGGGTCACCTGCGTCCCAGCGGAGGCCAACGCGTCGGCGTACGCGACACCGTCGTCGTGCAACGGATCGAACTCACACGTCGCGATGAACGCCGGCGGCAGTCCCGACAGGTCGCCGCGGATCGGGGCGACGCGTGGGTCGGTCCGATCGTCGGCGTCCGTGTAGTGATCGAAGAACCACGCCATCAGACCCTCGGTGAGGATGTAGCCGTCGGCGTTGTCGACATAGCTCTGGCGCGCCATGTCGCTGTCGGTCACGGGACAGACGAGGACCTGACCACCGATCGATGGTCCGTCGTCGCGGGCCGCCTGACAGGTCACGGCTGCCAGGTTGGCCCCCGCGCTCCACCCGGCGACGAACACCGGCTCCACCCCGCCGAGCGCGTCGACGTTGTCCGACACCCAGGTCACCGCGGCCAGCGCATCGTCGGCCGCGGCGGGGAAGCGGTCCTCGGGTGCATGTCGGTAGTCGACCGACACGATGATGGCGCCCGACCTCGCACAGAGGTAGCGACAGAAGGAATCGTCGGACACCTCGCTGCCGAGCACCCACCCGCCGCCGTGGAAGTACACGACCACCGGATGGGGGCCGGGCGTGGCTGGGCGGTGCAGTCGGTAGCGCAGCGGACCAGCGGCGCCGGTCAGTTCACCGTCGACGGTCTCACCGACCTCCGGGCCGGGTGGACGCTGTGCGCCCATCGCCTCGTTGTATGCGCGAGCGTCGGCGACCGGGAGCGACTCCATCGGCGGGAGTCCGAGTTCCTCCATCGTCTCGAGCATCACCGCGTTGTCTGGCGCCATGCGTCGGATCACACCGTCGACCCGTTCGACACGGTCAGCCCCTCGCCGTTCGAATCCGAGATAGTCCTGTTCGCGAACGTCGACGCAGACCTGGCGGTACCGATCGACGCCACCGACGTACGGCAAGAACACACGCGGCTTCCCGGGGACGTTGGCGCCCATGTACCAGGAATCGGCTTGCGGGTAGAGCGTGAGGCCTGCCCAGTCGTTGACGTGTTCGACCCACGCGTCCTCCGCCGTCTGCGTCGGTTCGATGGCGTCGATACCCTGCTCGCGAAGATCGATGAGTGTGTCGGTGATCCAGTCGACGTGCTGTTCGATCGAGACCATCATGTTCGACAGCACCGACGGGCTCCCCGGTCCGGTCACAAGGAACAGGTTCGGGAACCCGACGCTGGCCAGACCCAGGTAGGTCTTCGGTCCCTGCGACCACTTGTCGGCGAGGGTCGTGCCGTCGCGGCCGGTGATGTCGACGTTGACGACGGCGCCGGTCATGGCGTCGAAGCCGGTGGCGAAGACGATGGCGTCGAACTCGAACGACTCGTCCGTCGTCATGAGACCCGTCGACGTGATCGTCTCGATCGGCGTCTGTTTCAGGTCGACCAGGCGGACGTGCGGCTCGTTGAACGTCTCGTAGTAGCCGCTGTCGAGGCAGAGCCGCTTGCTGCCCAACGGATAGGTCGTGGGGCACAACGCCTCGGCTGTCTCGGCGTCCTCGACGATCGAGCGGATCTTGTCGCGCACGAACTCGGCGGCGACTTCGTTGGCAGCGGGGTCGACCAGCACGTCGCGGAACGTCCGCAGGATCGAGAACAACTCACCTTCGGTCCAGGCCTGTTCGAACCGCCGGAGTCTCTCGTCCTCGTCCGCCGTCCAGAGGCTCTCCTGCACGGGTTCGAGCGGGACGCCGACAGCAGACCAACGAGCATCCTCCCGGTATTCCGCCCGGCGGCCCTCGATCTGTTCCATCTTCTTGTCCTCGACCGGACCGTTGTGGGCGGGGATCGAGAAGTTCGGCGTGCGCTGGAAGACGGTGAGTTCGTCGGCCTGCGACGCGATGATCGGGATCGACTGGATACCACTCGACCCGGTCCCGATCACGCCGACACGTTTGCCGGTGAAATCGACGCCGTCGTGGGGCCAGCGGCTGGTGAAGTAGACGTCACCGGTGAAGTCGTCGGCGCCATCGATGTCCAGATCCTTGGGAACCGACAGGCATCCCGTCGCCATGACGAAGTGACGACACGTGATCGAGTCGGCACCACCGCCGTCGGCGCCGGCGGTGTTGATCGTCCAGGAGGCAGCGTCTTCGTCCCACACCGCAGAGACCACGCGGGTCTCGAAGCGGATGTCGCGTCGCAGATCGTGCTTGTCGGCCACGTGGTTCACGTAGCGGAGGATCTCGGGCTGGGTCGCGTACCGCTCCGACCACTCCCACTCCTCGTCGAGTTCGGAGTCGAAGCTGTAGGAGTAGTCGACGCTCTGGATGTCGCACCGGGCGCCCGGGTAGCGGTTCCAGTACCAAGTACCGCCCACGTCGTCGGCGGCCTCGAGTCCCACGGCGCGGAAGCCGGCGTTGCGCAGCCGGTACAGCTGGTAGAGGCCGGCGAAGCCAGCGCCGACCACCACGACGTCGGTGTCGATCTCTTGATTCATCGGTTCCCCCCTGAGAGACGTTGGGACGCCAGTGTCACACACCCGGGCGAGCACCCACCGAAGCGCAGGGCGTCACGCCGCCGGTCGGTGAGGCGCTCCCGAGGTCGCGATCGTGCACGCGAGCAAGGAGTTCATGACCACGGTCCCGAGCCAGAGCTCGGGCTGCCACGCGACTCCTTCGGCGCTGGCCCCCAGCAGACCCTGCGAACTGTGCCACGCACGTCTCGACCTCGGCGGCGAGCGACCAGCGCGGTCAGACGGCTCGCATGCGGTTGTTGCGGGCGTTGTGCTCGACCTCGGCAAGGCCCAGGTGCTCGAGCACGGGCGGCACGTAGTTGGCGAAGCGTCCCCGGTATCCCTTCCGCAACCCGTAGTAGCCGCCGACCGGGTTCCCCTCCGAGCGAGCCCATTCCTCGATGGTGCCCGGCTTTGTGGGTTTGCCCTCGTCCGCGTTGCCCAGGAGCATCCAGTCGCCGTGCTCCGCGAGCATCGCATGGAGATCCTCGATGCACTGCAGGTGGTAACCGAGCTTGGTGGACCCGACGCGAACCCAGAGCGCCGGTGGGTCGGCGTCGGGATCCTTCCATGCGTCGAACTCGGACTTGCCCGGCGGCGTCGTGAGGATCCAGGGGTCGTCCGGGTTTCCTGTTCCTTCGATGTGATCGGGCAAGGTGCGCTCCTCGGTCGGGGTTCGGGTCGGTCAGTACGTGGTTGCGTCGACGATCAGCGTTGCGCAGCGTCGCGCCATCCTGCGACGAAGTCGTCGAAGCTTGGTTGGAGATCCGGGAGTCGCTTGCCGAACACCGACGCGAGCGGACCGGTGTACCGCTCGACCATCGAGACCGCCGTGCCGTCGGCGACAGCGGTGAGTTCGTAGGCACGCGTGCCGGTGAAGAGGCCGAGCGGCATCCCGCCCCGCAGCGTGAGCCTGAGACCCGGCTCCCAATCCACGACACGGAGCTTGAACGGCCGCGACTGTCCCTCGACGTGGATGGTGATCCGACCCTCGGGACCCAACGGGCCCTCCACTCGTTGGAGGCTGCGGTCCCACTCGGGCCAGCGGGTGGTGTCGAGCAGGGTGGCCCAGACGTGGTCCGCACTGGAGGAGATGGTCGTCGATGCTTCGAATGTGGTCACGCATCTACTCTGCCGGAGTATTCCTGCCACCATCTGGCATGAATATCGGAATTCTCCGATCCCGTTCGGGAGGACATGGTGCGGGCTGGACGACTGCTGAACCTGCTGCTCATCCTCCAGGACCACCGTCGCGTCACCGCTCCCGTGCGCGCGCGGCGACTGGAGGTGTCAGAGCGCACTGTCTTGCGGGATCTGGAGTCCCTGAGCGGCTCGGGCGTTCCGGTGTTCGCGACTCGCGGGCCGGGCGGCGGCTTCGAGTCGCTCGACACGTTCGAGCGACGGGTCCCGAACCTGCCGGCCGGGCTCACCCCGGGTCGCGGTCGACTGCGTCGCGTCCGCGTGCGGATCGCACCGAGCGCACTCCAACTCGCGATCGTCCTCGGCCGACCGGAGGGTTGGCGCCCCCGACCGACCGCGGAGCCCGATCCCGACCGTCCCGACTGGCTCGAGGGGTCGTTCCGTTTCGACTCCTACGAGAGCGCGGTGACCGAACTGCTGGCGCTCGGGGTCGAGGTGGAGGTCCTGCTGCCGACGGAGCTGCGCGAGACCATGGCCGAGGTCGGTCGCACGATCGTCCGACGGCACACAGCGGAGTCGTGACCGGTGGCGATGCGCCGGACCGTGAACTGGGAGGGCGCTGACCAACGCGCCGAGCGGACCGAGTGATCGTGGGTGCCCGGAAACGCGCGAGGCACCTGGTGGCCCCCCGGGTTCGCCGGGTCTGGGTGCTACGTACGCAGGTCGTAGCGGTAGACGTTCGTGTCGCGGACCTCGAAGCCTTCGCGAACGTACAGCCGATTCGCGGCCTCGCGGGACGGGCGGGAGGTGAGGTCGACCGTGGTGCAGCCGAGTTCGTCGGCGCGGTCGACCATCGCTCGAGTGAGTCCGCCACCGACGCCCTTGCCCCGACCGGCCTCGTCGACGACGACGTCCTCGATCCAGGCGCGCCGACCGGTGGGGATCCGGAACACCGCGAGCGTTGACGTGCCGAGGATCGTGCCGTCGTCGTCGGTGGCGACGAACACGTCGGTCGCTGGTGCGGCCACGATGTCCTCGAGCGCCTCGCGGTCGGGCGGCGGATTCGACTTCGAGAGCTGCGGGGTCAGGCGGGCGTAGGCCTCGACCAACTCGTCGGTGACGTCGGCGACGATCTCGATGAACATGGCGGGCACGCTAACGCCACGAAGCAAACAGACCTGTCGGTCAGGCACCGTTCAGGGAACCGTGACCGAATGGCCATCGGCCGGACCTTCACATCACGTCGGGGTGATCGTACGGTCGAAGGGTGAAGATGACAGACATCGTGCGGGTCCTCGTGGACGACTCCGTCGGCAACGCCGGCGCCGTGCGGAACTGTCGTGCCGAACTGGCCCGACGCCGCGACGCCGACCAGCAGATCGAAGCGTTGTGTCGACGGATGAGCCCGCCAGACCAGCCGGGGAGCGAGCGCAACCCTGGCACCGCCACCGCCTGACCTCCAGCCGGCCATCGGCATCGTTCGACCGCGCCGGTAGCCTCACCATGTGGAGCACCTCCGATGGACACACCGCCCCACGCTCGAGCGGCCGGTCGTGATCGCGGCGTTCGAGGGGTGGAACGATGCCGGCGACGCCGCCTCGTCCGCGGTCAGTTGGTTCACGGACCGCTGGGATGCGGAACCGTTCGCCGACATCGACCCGGAAGAGTTCTTCGACTTCACGTCGACGCGCCCAGAGGTCCGGAGCGAGGACGGCCGACGCGTCATCGACTGGCCCACCAACCAATTCGTCGCCGGCACCCTGCCCGACAGCGGACGCGACGTCATCCTCCTGCAGGGGGTCGAGCCGCAGTTGAAGTGGCGGACGTTCTGCAACCTGGTCATCGAGGTCGCAGAGACCTTCGATGCCGCCATGGTCGTCACGCTCGGGGCACTGCTCGCCGAGGTCCCACACAGCCGGCCGGTGAGTATCGCCGGCACCGCGTACGACCGTGAGGTCGTCGAACGCCTCGGGCTCGCGCAGTCGACCTACGAAGGCCCCACCGGGATCGTCGGTGTGTTGCACGCACAGTGCCGTGACGCCGACATGACCTCCGCATCGCTCTGGGCCACCGTGCCGACGTACGTGCCCGGATCACCATCGCCAAAGGCAACGCTCGCGCTGGTCGAGAAGACGGCGGCGCTGCTCGACACCGGCGTCATCACCACCGACCTCGAGATCGCCACGGCCTCGTACGAACGCCAGATCAACGAACTCGTCGAGGACGACGACGAGACGCAGGCCTACGTGGCCGCACTCGAACAGCGCCACGACGAGGGCGACGACGACGAACCCGACGACCTGATCACCGAGGTCGAGCGCTTCCTCCGCGACCAGGAGTAGTTCAGAGGCGCCAGGTGTGGTCGCGGGGCGCGTCGAACCACGTCTCGACGTCCTCGCCATCGATGGCACGGAACACGTGGTCACCCCAGTGGTCGATCCCGGCCATCGGCTCGGGGAGTGCGTCCCGAGCGAAGAAGCCGACGTCGGTGGTCTCGAGTTCGTGGGCCCGCAACGTCCCGCCGGTCGCTCGACAGAGGAACACGATCGAGTAGAGCGGGACCGTCGTGAAGCCGAGGCGCATGCCGTCGAGCACCATCAACACTCGGTCCACCTCGCACTCGACACCCGTCTCCTCCCCCACCTCCTTCACGGCGACCTCTGACGCCGAGTAGCCGATGTCGGCCCAGCCGGTCGGGTAGAGCCACACACCGGAGTCGGCTCGCTGGACCAGAAGGATCTCGCCGGCGTCGTTGTGCACGACCGCGCCGATCGCGATCTTGGGCGTCTGATAACCGGGAACACCCTCGCCGACTCCTTTCAACCACTCGCGCACGAAGTGGTCCGGATCGAACGGTGAACCCGCTGCAACCCGGATGTCGCCGGCGACAGCGAGGATCTCCTCGTACCGCTCCTGCTCGTACAGGCTGTCGGTGAAGCCGATCCCCGTCTTCGCGATCCCCGCGAGCGCCTCGGACCATCGCAGGAGGTCTTGGCGAGTGGGTCCTGGATCTGCGGCCATGGCCCGACGCTAGCCATGGGGATGTGGCACGGTGAGGTGCATGCCGATCACCGTGCTCGCCGACCAGGAGACCAGCGTCGGCGGGCGGGTCGATGGCGACCACGTGTGGATCGACTCCGCAGACCTCGAGCGCGCGATCGGTTGGACGCGCAAGCCCGAAGGACTGTGCCGAGGCCCGGTGTGTGTCCCGGTACGCGACTCGCTCGAGGCCGATGACGGAACGATCGACCTGCGCGGTGTCGCAGCAGCGCTCGGCAAGCGATCCGTGTTCGACGAGACGGGCCGGGTGCTCGCGCTCGCCGACGACGCCATGGGGCGTGGCGAGATCCGCAACCTGCACGACCTACGTCTGCCGGACGTCGACGGACGCCTGGTCGACCTCTCCGACACCGCCGGCAAGAAGGTGGTGCTGCTCGCGTGGGCATCGTGGTGAGGCTGTCGCTACGAGCTCCCGGTCTGGGAGCAACTCATGACCGAACTCGCCGACCACGACGTCACCGCCGTCGCCGTCAGCCTCGATGGTGACACCGAGGCGGCCCGCCCCTGGCTCGACGAGGCGTCACTGAGCTTCCCGTCGGTCATCGACGTCAACCACGTCGTGGGCGACTGGTTCGGCATCGTCAACGTCCCGACCGCGGTCTGGTTCGACGAACAGGGCGAGATGGTCCGGCCCCCGATCATCGCGCCGGGCGACGACCGGTTCCGTGAGTTCTCCGGCGTCGATTCGGCGGTGCACCACGCCGCACTCCGCCGTTGGGTCGTCGAGGGCGACATCGACTCGGAGTCGATGAGACGCTGGTCGCAACCCACGTCGGAGGCCCCTGCGCTCGCCCGGGCGCATCGCCGCGTCGCCGCGTGGCTCAAACGCAACGGCCACGCCGAAGCGGCAACTCCGCACTTCGCGACCGCGTCCGAACTGGCTCCCGACGACTGGACGATCCGTCGCGGGTCGATGCCGTTGCAGGGTGCCGACCCCTTCGGCGACGAGTTCTTCGCGTTCGCCGTCGAGTGGGACGCCAGAGGTCGCAACAGCTATTCCGAATAGCGGATCGGTTCAGCCGACCGCATGCACGATCGCTCGACGCAGTTCCTCTCGCAGGCGTTGGTCGACCTTCCCGCCGCCAGGACTCTGCACGTAGAACGTGTCGACGACTTCGTCGGACAGCGTCTGCACGCGCGCTCGGCTGATGTCGAGGTCGAGGTCGGCGATGGCGTCGGTGATCCTGTGGAGGACGCCGACCGAGTCGGGGGCGTGGACCTCGACGACTGTCGCGGTGGACGAGTCGTCGAGATGGAACTCGACCCTGGTCTCGGCCGGACGCCCGCGCTGCGGGCGTCGGTACGTCTCGGCCCGCTCGGCCAGGCGAGCTTTGAGCGCGAGTCGGCCGTCCAGTGCCAGGTGAAGGTCCTCCTCGATCCGGTCCCACGCGAAGGTGGGCCCGAAGCTCGACTCGACGGTGAGTACCTCGAGCGCTCGTCCGTCGATGGTCGAGATGTTCGCCTCGAGCACGGCGAGACCGTGCAACGCGAGGACGCCGGCGACTCGGCTGAAGAGACCCGCACGGTCGTTGTCGATCACCGTGAGCGTCTGTTCGTGCCCTTCGACCACGCGCT
>JAPKDO010000451.1 GCA_028822535.1 Acidimicrobiales bacterium | reverse complement strand
ACCGATCGGCGCTCTGCGCTCCAGGCGCAGGCGATCCCGGCGGGCGGCCCGGTGCTCTACTTCGTGGCGACCGAAACGGAGTCGGGAGCCGACCTTCTGGTCTGCACGAACAGCAGCCCTTGACTCGACCCCGGTCCACGAGTGTATCACGCGTGATACACTCGCGAGATGGCCGATGTCTCCATCAGAGACCTCCGCAATCACGGGGGCGAGGTCGTCGAGCGTGCCCAACGGGGCGAACGGCTGACCATCACCCGTTCCGGCAAACCAGTCGCCGAACTCTCCGCCATCCGTCGCCGAGCCGTGCCGCTCGACGAACTCCGCCGGCGCTGGGCGCTGCTCCCCGAGGTCGACCCCGCGGCACTGCGCGAGGACATCGACGCCGTCATCGACGCCGAGCTCTGACGTGGCCGAAGGGATACTCGACACGAGCACGCTCATCCTGCTCCGCCGAATCGAATCGACGGACGCACTCCCCGGCGAACCGTTGATCACCGCAATCACCTTGGCCGAACTCTCGGTCGGACCACTCGTCGCCGAGGACGGCGCCGAACGCTCCGCTCGACAGGCCCATGTCCAACAGGCGGAGGCCGATTTCGATCCACTCCCGTTCGACGCTGCCGCTGCGCGCAGCTTCGGCCAGGTCGCCGCGTCGCTCCGTCGAGCGGGACGGAAGTCCTCCGCTCGCGCCTACGACGCGATGATCGCCGCCATCGCCATTGCCAACGGGCTCCCGGTCCACACCTGCAACCCCGGCGGCTTCGCCGCAATCGACAGGCTCCGGGTCATCGAGGTCCCCCACCCCGACCACTGATCACCTGGGGTCCGAGGAACGCCACTCAGCCTCGCCAAGATCTTCTCGAGAATCGGCGACATCCGTTGCGGACTCAGTCGCACACAGATACAATCGTACATGTGTTCGAGTCAGGGGCGAAGGCGGGGGTTGCAGGACCGGTCGGACCGGCTGACGTCGTCGCACTGCGTGCTGATGTGGGTTCGCTGTGCAGAACGCTCGAGCCCAACGAGATCGGACTGGCCGATGCTCCGGCGGTGTTCGACGACCTGGTCGCGATCGGCAAGCTCGTCGACGGGGCCATCACCCGCATGTCGGCCCGCTACGAGGAAGCCGGCCGCTGGAAACACGAGGGCGCACGTTCCGCCGCCGACGACATCGCCCGCCAGACCGGCACCGGTGTCGGCGCGGCGAAGAAGAAGCTCCAGACGTCGAAACGGCTGAAAGACCTGCACAAGACCGACGATGCGTTGCGCGACGGCACGCTGTCCGGCGAACAAGCCGATGCAGTCGCAGGTGGCGCATCTGCGTCACCCGACGACGAAGACGACCTGATCGACGCTGCCCGCAAACAGCCCTTGCACGACCTGCGTCGTCGGGCCGGCGAGTCCCGCGCCAAGGCCGACACCGACGACAAGGCCCGCCGGCAACGCCAACGAGAACTGCGAGCGGTGTCGACCTGGAACGACGAAGACGGCATGTACAACCTCCGTCTCAGGGCGCTCCCCGAAGACGGCGCCGAGATCGAAGCCACCCTCAAGCCGATCGTCGACCGCCACTTCGCCGACGCCCGCGACGCTGGCCGGTTCGAACCCCGCGAGCGCTACGTCGCCGACGCCGTCACCGACCTGCTCACCGGTGCCGCTGGCCGATCCGCGCAGCCGACGGCGCGAGCCAAGGCGCCGGCGGCGCGACCCGATCGCAAGGTCCTCGCCACCATCGACCTCGCCGCTCTCCAACGCGGCCACCTCGAGGGTGACGAGACCTGCACGATCGCCGGCGTCGGATCCGTCTCGGTGTCGGCCGTACGCGCCATGCTCTCCGACGCCTTCGTCGCGCTCGTCATCATCGATGGCGTCGACGTCCTGAACGTCACGCACCTCGGACGCCGGGTCACCGCCCACCAGCGCACCGCACTCGAAGCTCGCGGGTACCGGTGCGAAGTCGACGGCTGCGGCTCCGACCATCACCTCGAACTCGACCACAACACCGGGTGGACGCTGACGCACACCACCGAACTGGCCGACATGTCGTGGCTCTGCCGCCACCACCACGACCGCAAGACGCGAGACGACCTGATCCTCACCGGCCCCGTCGGGAAGCGACGACTCGAGCCCCGTACGGGGCCGCCGCCGACACCGACCCCACCCGCGTCGGAACCCCAGACCGAACTGTTCGCCACCGCGATCTGAGCCTGCGCGGGTCCAAGTCGTCCTGGGTGACGTCAGGTGTCGACGACGTAGCCGACGCCTGGGACCCAGCGGGCCTCGGACGGAATCGCTTCCGAGCCGTCGAGCACCCAGCCGGTGCCCTCGACCCAGCGGCGACCGGGCTGGTCGGCA
>JAPKDO010000101.1 GCA_028822535.1 Acidimicrobiales bacterium | reverse complement strand
GGTCGACAGGACGATGGTCTCGGTCGGAGCGCTCCGTGCCTCGTGCGAGCTCGAGCAGGGAAGACACCAAACGCTCGAGGCGGTCGCTCTCGTCACCGATCCGACGCATGGCGCGGTCGAGCGCACCCGGCTCGTCCAGCATCTCTCGCTCGTACAACTCGGTGTACCCGCGGAGCGCGGTCAAGGGCGTCCGCAGTTCGTGGGCGGCATCGGCGAGGAAACGCGCCATCGTCTCGCGTGCCTGCGTCGCGTCCGACGTGGAGGCGGCCTGGTCCGCGAGCGCCTGGCGCAGTTCGTGCAGCATGTGGGCGAGATCGTGGGCCAGCTCTTCCGTCTCCATCGCTCCGGGTGAGACCCGGACCTCGACGTCGTGCTCACCCGCGGCGACACGTCGTGCCGTGGACGCGAGCTCGATGACCGGCCTCGTCGCCCGTCGGGTGACGAACCAGACCAGCGCAACCTGCGCTGCGACCAAGGCGACCCCGCCGACCGCGAGCGTCCGCCGTAGATCGCCGATCGAGTCGAGCACCGTCGCCACGCCGAGGGCGGCGACCTGGCGCTGTCCCCCCGGGCCGGGACGAACGAGCACCCGCAGGTCCTGCCCGCCGACCGAGACGGTGTGGGTGCCGGACGGGAGTTCCGCGGCAACGATGCCCGACAACACCTCGTCTGGCATCGTCCCCGGGTCGGCCACATTCGCACCGTCTGCATCGAGCAACGCTTGGATCGGGGTCTCGCCACCGACGTCCGGCACCGACGGCCCGGGTCGAGGCGGATTGAGCACCGCCCGGTCCAACTCGTCGTCGACGGTCCCGATCAAGTCGGAACGGACCGATGCTTCGACGTAGAGCGCGAAGGCGCCGTAGCCCACAGCGAGCACCGTGATCAGCGGTAGGAGCAGCATCCACCGCAGCGGAAGTCGTCGCACGAGATCCGTTCAGCCCGTCCGCATGACGTAGCCGACGCCGCGCTGTGTGTGGATCAGGGGTGCGCGTCCATCGTCGATCTTTCTCCGCAGGTAGCCGATGTAGAGCTCGACCACGTTCTCGTTGCGGTCGAGGTCCTCGTCCCAGACGTTCACCAGCAACTGCGCCTTGGAGACGACGATGCCGGAGTTGACCATGAGGTACTGCAGAAGCGAGAACTCGGTGGGTGACAACTCGATCGGCTCCCCCGCACGACGTGCGACGTGCCCTGCCGGGTCGAGGACGAGATCGCCGACGCGTAGGAGGCCGTCGGGTTCGGCCGCACCCGACCGTCGAAGGATCGCCTGGACGCGAAGGACGAGTTCATCGACGCTGAACGGCTTGGTCAGATAGTCGTCGCCGCCGGTGACGAATCCACGGATGCGGTCCTCCTGGACGTCGCGTGCCGTGAGGAAGAGCACCGGTGTCGACCGACCGGCATCCCGCAGCCGTCGACAGACCTCGAAGCCGTCGATGCCGGGCAGGTTCACGTCGAGCACGATGAGCGCGAAGTCCTGATCGGTCGCCGTACGGAGCCCGTCGTCGCCACGCCACTCCTGCGTCGTCCGGTGCCCTTGGTGGCGCAATGCGGTGGCCACGATGTCGTTGATCGCCTCGTCGTCCTCGACCACGAGCACAGGGGTCATAGCGGTGATGGCCACCGTCCCATTTCACACGCCGAACCTGTGCGAAGTCTGTGACCCCGACACAGTGGGGTCACAGGAACCACCGCCATCCTGTCTCCATGGCATTCACCACCCGCTCCGCCCGTCGCGTCGCGTCCGCGTTCCTCCCCATCGTCCTGCTGGCCGCAGCGTGTGGCGACGACGACGCTGACGGGGCATCGACCGCCACCACGGAGGCCGGTACCGACACGGCCGATCCCGCCGCGCCCGACGGTTCCGCCGACGCAGCTTCGACCGACGACACGGCGGTCGGCCTCTTCTTCGACGGCGCCTTGGCCGACGACGTGGTCACCGTCGACTGCACCCTGTCGGACGGCACCGAGACGTCGTGCTACGAGATCACCGTGTCCGGCATCCCTGCCGACACGGGCGTCGGCGACTTCTGCCCGACGACCACCGACGCCACCGAGGACGATGCGGGCATCTGGTTCGACGGCGAGAACGTCTACGACATCGACGGCGAGTTCATCCTCGACCTCCCCGAGATCTACGACGACGAGAACTGGCACCTGCACGACGACGACGGCCATGTCCACGTGACCGACACCCAGGAGGCGTTCGAGGCCGCCGCCCGTCCCGACGTGGCCGCGGAGTACCAGAACTTCTGCGTCGAGGGGCGCATCGAATGGCTCGAGAACGGCGAACCGATCACGACCACGGTCGAGATCCCCGTGACCCCGATCGCCAGCGACTCGACCACGGCCGCCAGCGCTCCGCTCGGCGTCACCTACAGCGGCGTCCGTATCGACGGCTCCGCGCCCGTCGATGCCATCCTCGGCGCCTACACCATCGCAGCGTTCGACGACTGTGGCGGCCACATCAACCCCTTCGAGGGCTACCACCTCCACGCGGCCACGGGCTGCGGCGAGGTCGGCGATGTCGCCGAGGGCGAGACCGCCGCCTTCGGCATCGCGATCGATGGCTATTCGATCCACAGTCCACTCGACGACGCCGCGCTGGCGGACGCGGACCTCGACGAGTGCAACGGGCACTCGACCGACGAGACCGGCTACCACTACCACGCGTATTCGGCCGAGGAGAACAACGTCCTCACCTGCTTCACCGGTGTGACCGTGGCCGGCGCCACCGGCGGTGGCCCCGGCGGCGGGCCACAGGGCTGAGCCGTTCGCAGGACTGCTGCCACCGCGCTCGCCGCTCCCTGACTGTGCGGTGACTCCCAGCGAACGGGGGGCACCTGCTCAGGTGAGCACCCCACGCTGGGACCATGATCGAGACACAGACCCATCGGCTCCGCCGCACGAGCATCGGCGTCGGACGCCACCTGGTCGACATCGTCAAGCACCGAGTCGAGGGAACGACGGCGTGGATCCTGGTCGTCGAACTGTTCCTCGGTCTCGGGTGGGCACGGGCAACCGTCGAGAAGGTGATCGATCCCGCGTGGTGGAGCGGCGAGGCCCTCCGTCGGTTCGTCACCGACCACGATCGACTGGCGCTCGACTGGTTCGAGCCGTTCCTCAGCGGCGTGGTGGTTCCGCTCGCCGTTCCCGTGGGTCTCGTCGTCCTGGTCGCGGAAGGACTGGCCGCGTTCACCTTCCTGGCCGGACGAGGACGGTCGATCGGGCTCACCGCGGGCATCGGGTTGAACCTCACCTTCCTGGCGGCCGGCGCGGTGAACCCGTCCGCCTTCTACCTGGTGCTCCAGGGCGCCCTCGCGATCGCGCTGATCGAACGACGCGACGCGGACCTCGGGAGGACGTTGTTCGGGCTCGAGCTCATCGTGATGACGACAGCGTTCATGAGCGCACCATCGATCAGGACGCTGCACCCCGCCAGGGTCATCGACGACGCGGCAGTCATGGTCGTGACGCTCGCAGCGTTGACCGTCCTCGCCGCGGAGCTCGTGCTGCGCCGCAACGGGCCCGACCTGTGCGAAGTCTGTGAACCGACCACAGCGTCACCACAGGTCGAGTCCCGATGATGACGGCATGAACGCGACGATCCCACCGCGACGCCTCGCGACGGCGCTCCTGGCGGCGACGATGCTGCTCGGCGCCTGCGGCAGCGACGCCACCAGCTCGACCGACACCGGTGCCGACAGCACCGACACGACCGACCCGACGAACGGCGATGCACCTGCAGCCGGCGACGTGTCGACGCTCGCCGGCGTCGAGGCCGCGCAGTGGTCCGACACCATCGCGCTGACGGTGGACGACGCGTCCTTCACCTTCGCGTCGAACGGCATCCCGGACCACGAACTCCCCGACCAGTTCCTCGTCCCGAACGACGGCAACATGCCGCCGTTCACGGGCGACGACATCGAAGGCGAGTTCTCCATCGTCGACACCGACGAGCTGATCGTCGAGAGTCCGATCGACACCGAGATCACGCTGTTCCCCGAGTACTCCGACGAGATCACCGAGACCTCGCTCGGGATGATCGGCGCGCTCCTCGACGGCTTCCCGATCTACGGCAACAAGGACGTCGACGGGGCCTCCATCACCAGTGACGAGCTCGACGAGTGCAGCGGCCACGTCGGTCCGACGCCGGAGTTCCCCGACGGCATCTACCACCATCACCTGACCGAGGACGCCAACCCGTACTCGATCGACTGCTACCACGGCGAGGTCGACGCATCGGTCGGCGACGCCGGCGCACCCGGCGCACCCGGCGGAGGCGGCCCGCCACCCGGTGCCGGCGGACCTCCCCCCGCACCCGCTCCTGAGGAGGACACATGAAGACGATGAAGACACTCGCGGCCCTGGCGGTCACATCCGCCCTCGTGGCCACTGCGTGCGGCGACGACGCCACGACTGCCACCGCCGCCGACTCGACGACGACGTCGAGCGACACCGTGACCGGGTCGACCGATCAGACCAGCGACGAGTCCGCTGTCCGGGCCGCCGTCGTCGAGGCCGCTGCCTGGGGAGACAACGTCACCATCACGATCGACGGCGACAGCTTCGTCTTCGAGAGCGACGGACTGCCGTCGCACGAGGTGCTCGACCAGTATCTCGGAGACGGTCCGGACGGAAAGTTCCTCGCCAGCGGTGCCGTGGAGACTCCCATCTCCGTCGCCATCCCCCTGGTCCCGACGATCGTCGACACACCGACCGAGACCGGCAACGGGGCGATCGGCGTCGCCGTGAGCGGCGCGGTGTTCTTCGACCCGTACGAGGGTGACGGTGGCGGCACGGTGGCCAACGACGACAACGACACGATCGACGGCGTGCCGTTCATCGACGCCTGCGGCGGCCATCCGATCCCCAACGGGACCACGTACCACTACCACGGCATCCCGTTCTGCATCACCGACGCGCTCGACACCGAGGGCGAGCACTCGGCGATCATCGGCTTCCTCTTCGACGGGCACGCGATCTACGGGCCACAGGACGTGGACGGCGAGGAGCCGACAGACCTCGACGAGTGCATGGGCCACGTGGGCCCGACACCGGAGTTCGACGAGGACACGTACCACTATCACGTGTCCTCCGAAGCCAACTACATCTCCGAGTGTCTCGTCGGGGACTACACCGCCGCCGGCCCGGGACGGTGACCGCCCCAGCCGGCGACGCACGGCGGCTGCGATGGGTGATCCGGTGCCTTCAGGCCGCCCTCGCCGTGACCGTGGCGTTCGCCGTGTGGCTCGTCGGGTTCTCCCCTGGATCCGACGAACCCGCGGTCCTGCCGGACACGAGCGAACAGTTCTCACTGGACCTCGAGGTGGTGGCGACGGCCGAAGCACCGCTCGTCTACGCCGTCGAGCAGCGCGCACGACCCGACTACCGCATCCTGCGACTCGATCCGACGACCGGCGACGTCGAGACGATCTTCACCGTCCCCGAAGACGCCATCATCTACGGGATCGACGTCGACGCCACCGGGTCGGTTCTGGCGATCGCATACTCCCCCGACCTGTCGCTCGACGGCAGCGGACTCTGGACGTTCGACATGGCGACCGATGATCTGACCCAGGTCGCCCCGGTCGTTCCGGGCACCTACCTGACCGACCCCGGATGGGGTGAGAACGGCGACGAGATCCTCGCGACGCGCGTCGACCGCTCCGCCGACGACGAACAGCTCGACGCCGTCGGCATCGACATCGAGACCGGCGCAGTCGAGGTCATCGCCACCGACGCGGTCGCTCCCACCGACGACGGCGGACTCGTCCATTATCTCGGCGTCGAACCCGACACCGCCGCCCGACAGTCCGTCCACACGCTCGATCGGACGACCGGCACCGACACGGTGGTTGCGTCTGGCGAGGTGGACCTCGACCACCTCGTCACGGTTGCCGACGCGCTCGTCGTTGCCGTGCTGGACAGCGACGACACGACCGGTGGCCTGACGCTGGGCACGCCCGCGGCCGCTCACGGCAGCCACGACATCCCCTCGACGTGGTGGACCATCTCCGCCGATGCCCTCTCAGGGCCAGCGTCCGAGGACCCGGAGTCGTCACTGGTCTACGACGCCGACGCAGCCGCTGAGACCATCGTCTCGGCGACGCGGGAGGGCCTCACCATCGGCGGTGAGACCCCGATCCGACTGATCGCATCACGAGCGCTGCGCTTCGTGACCATCGCTGACTCGTGAGGTCGGGCGCGAGCCCAGCGCCTCCCGGATCCTGGCTGCCGACCAGCGACTCGACGCGATGCGCCATGAGCGGCGTGGCGTCCAGAAGACAGATCCACACTGCACCCCCGTGACTCGGTTGCCTCAGCATGGTTGGGCAATGGGTGGCCTTGGCGCTTCGACAACCTGGAGATCGACACCGACCGCATCGAGGCCGAGTACGCGCACCGGTTCGACGACTACCGGAATGGTTGTCTGATCGACAAGCAAACATCGCCCGCGTGCACGTCCCAGGACCACCCACGAGCACTCGTGTTCGATAACTCACATGAGGTCGACGGGTACAACTTTCTCCGAGTCGCGGAGTGTTCCGGCCTGCGTCGACGAGGAAGGTCTCGTACACAGCCATCTGGGGGACGCCGACCCGAGCGCCGAGCTCACGCAGCGTGAACCCCTCGATACCCCGCTCCATGGCCACGACGGTACGCTTCGGCGGGAACGGAGAGTTCAGGCCCGCAAGGGACACCAAGTCGACACGTATGAAGGGCAGGGCAACGTGGGGCGGCGCGCGTGCCGGTGGTGAGGATCTCCCGGCCGGCGCTTGCTGATCGTGCCCGCCGTGCGCTCGCCGGCAAGTCACTCACCGTGGTCGCCCCAGCCGGCTACGGCAAGACGACGCTGCTCGAGGAGGCGCTCGCGGAGACACGGCAGAACGCTGCGTGGATCCGATGCACGGAGGCCGACCGTCACGCCGGGCGCCTGCTCGACTCGATTGCCCGGGCCGTGAACGACGCCGTGCCCGGGTCCTCCGAGGTGGTGACCAACGCGGGCGACGGCATGCGTGGAGCCCCCGAGGCGACAGACGCCGTGAGAGCCCTCCTGGCCGAGTGCGACCGGATCCTGGTGGATCCACTCGCGATCGTCATCGACGACGCGGAAGTCCTGGACGGCGCCGAGGGGGCATGTGCCGTGCTCGACGAGATGGTCGCCGACTCGGGGCGCAGGGTGGGCGTCGCCGTGCTCGCTCGGCGCGCACTGTCGCTCCGGCTGGCGAAGGTGAGGGGAACCGGCCGTCTCGTCGAACTCGGCATCGTCGACCTCGCATTCGATGCCGGCGAGTGCAACGACCTGGTCGCCAAGTCGACGGGGCGCGACGCCACGGTTGACGAGGTCGATGACCTCATGACCGCCACCGAGGGCTGGCCATTGGGCATCGCAACGCTTGCGCGGGAGGTCAGGAGCGGTCATCGTGTCGCCGACCCCGACCGCTCGTTGCGATCCCCGCAGGCTCTCCGCCAGTACCTGCACGAGGAAGTCCTCGTCCCGGTTGCTGACCCGCAGCGAGCGAGACTGCTCCTCTCCGCCATCCCGCGACGGCTGACCCCCGCGATCGCCGGCGCGCTCGACCTCCCGGAGAACCATCTTGCCGAAGCCGGAACGGGAGGTCTGTTCCTCCAGCGCATCGGCGTCGACACCTTCGCGTACCACCCGTTGTTCCGCGAGGTCCTCCTCGACCAGCTCAGCGCAGAGGTGAGTGCGGAACGGATCGAGCAGGCGCACCGTTCGGTCGCTCCTCTGGTCGCTGCACATGACCCGGTCGAAACGATCGAGCACTGGATCGCAGCGCGAGCGTGGTCTCGAGCTGTCGAGGCCATCGCCTGTGAAGCCGGCTCCGTGACGTCGACGTCCCCAGCCCTGGTGCGGTCGTGGCTCGACCGGCTCCCGGACGTCATGGGCGACGACGCCAGAGTGCAGTTGCTCGTGGGACAGCTCGCATGGGCGGAGGGGCGTTACGAGACCGCCATCGACTCGCTCCGCGCAGGATTGGGCCTGGACGGCGACGACACCGACCGACGCGAGATCGACGACACCGCCACCGACCCGCGCGTGAGTGCCTCCAGCGAGTGGTGGGGCCGGTTCCTGCTCATCGACTGTCTCGGCATGGCCGGCCGCCCGACCGCGGGGATCGCGATCGCCGAGGGCTTCGACCAACCTGCTGCACGCGACGCGGGCCCGATCGCTGCGGCCGCCGGGCTCTCCGCGGCCCATGCTCTGGCCTCCGCTGGCCAGCCACAGACCGCGCTCGAACTGGCATCGAGGGTGAACGCCTTGCCCGGTGCCGACGCGGTCATCCCGATCGATGCTCTGCTCCGGGCCTACATCGACATCCCCGCAGGAAACCTCGACGATGCCGCAGAACGCACACTTCGCGCCTACCGGCAGGTGGAGGTCGACGATCCGCTCGGCATGCGGTTCAACCTCATGGCCGCTCATGCCACCGTGCTCGGTGAACAGGGGTGTCGCGACGAGGCCCTCGACTGGTGGGAACTCCAGCGGGTCGAGGCGGACCGCGCCCTGCTGGTCGCGCGGGTCAACACCATCCGGGGGGTGCAGGCCTTGCTCCTCGCACAGCTGGGCAAGATGTCCGACGCCGAGGACTTCCTCGCCCTCCATGTCGTCACCGACACCTGGGCCGACCAGTCAGCACACGTGGCTCGAGCCATCGTTGCGTCGAGGAGTGGCGACCGCGCAGCTGCGCTGTCGGCGGCACAACACGGGATCACGGCGGCGAAGACCGCCCCACCGTTGTTCCGTTGGTGGACCGGGGTCGATCTCGTTCCCGCCCTCGCCGGCGTCGACGCATTCGACCGCGCTGACACGCTGCTGCAGGATGCCGCAGACATGGTCGAGAGGATGTATCCAGGGCAGGCAGGTCGGCACCTGCGCGCTCGCACGACGATCCTCCAGGCATTCATCAGCGCCGAACGCGGCGACCTCGACCGAGCCGCAGCACTCGTCGGGGACGGCATCGACCTCTCGGTGGACACCGCTCCGGCGATCCTGCGCCTGGAGTGGCCGAGGATCGGGCCCCTCGTCTCCGAGGCCTTGACGCGTGGGGTGTTGGAGCCGGCGCCGATGATCGACTGTCTGTGGAGTGCCTTTCCCGACGGCAACGCTCTCACGCAACTGGCCGACCACCCCGACGGCGAAGTCCGCAGGGCGGCATTCCGCCCCGCGTTGGTCTCGGGACACCCCACCGCCCGAGCGATCGTCGCTGCGGCTGCCGAGGATGCGGACCCATTGGTCGCGAGCGCAGCGGCCGAGGCGATCGCCAGGGTCAACGACGCACCTCCCCCGCGACGATTCGAATCGTTGGGTGGATTCCGCGTTCGCCGCGGTGGATGGTCCACCGACGAGCGTTCCTGGGGTCGTCCGGTCGATGCTCGCCTCGTCCGCTTCCTCCTCGTCCACGGCGAGTCGCCGGTTCCGACCGATGTCATCCTCGAAGCGATCTGGCCGGAACTCGACCCCGATGGCGCTCGCCGCAGCTTGCAGGTGTCGGCATCGCGGATCCGACAACTCCTCGATGACCCTGATCCCGTCGCAAGCATCATCGAGGTCGGCCAGGGGACCTATCGGCTCCGGCTCGCTCCCGGTGACGTTCTCGACTGGCGGCACTTCGAACGGGCGGCCGATGTCGCCCTCTCCGACCGAACGCCGTCGCTGCCGTTGCTCGAGCGTGCCCGCTCGCTCTGGCGCGGCGAACCGTTGCCCGAGGAGCGGTACTCGGACTGGGCGGCTGGATGGCGGGCCCGACTCGTCGATTTGTGTGTCGAGGTCCTCGTGGCGTTGGTGGGCGAGTACGAACGAGCGGGTGACGACACGAGCGCCATCCGAGTCGCCCGAGAGCTGGTCGACCTCGACCCCTACGACGAGCGCTCGCACCGCCTTCTCATGGAAGCGCTCGCCCGGGCGGGCCGACGCGGCCAAGCGCTGCGCCAGTATCTGTTGTGTCGGCGCATGCTCATCGACGACCTCGGCGTCGAACCCAGCGACGCCACCTCAGCGCTTCACGCCCGCATCCTCGCCGGGAGCGTCATCTGAGCGAAACCGCTCGATTGCCTGCCCGACCAGTTCGAGACTCGGCACGCTGACGACATCGCCCGTCGCGACCGCTTCGATCCAGACGGAATCGTCGGAAGTGACGTGGAGGAGGAACGTCGACCGTTGAGCCATGAGCGGGTGCCGATCTCGTCAGTCGCCGCTGCGGCGGACGCGAATGAGCGTGGCAGCGGCCAGGCAGAACAGGAGCCCCATGGCAAGCATCTGCAGTCCGAGTGACGTGGTCCGATCGGTGCTGGCGCCGGTGGTCGCGAGACTCTCGGTCGTCGAGTCCGTGGCCGCGCCGAGGGGAGTCGGTCCGCCGACGCTCTGCGTGGTGGCGCGTCCATCGGATTCGGAACGCTGATCGCTGGCTCCATCGTCCTGCACGAATTGGACGGTCGTCGAGGAGTCTGAACTGCCGTGGTAGTTCGTGGAACCGTCGAAGACGGCCTCGATGTCCTTTTCATGGAGCAGGAGCTGGCGCATCTCGTTGGTGAGCTCGACCTGACACGACGCCTCGCCGTCCGCGTCGGTGACCGCAGTACAGGTCGGGGTCCCGTCGGCGAACCGGAAGTGGACCTCCGCGCCCTCGACCCCCTGCCCGGTCGCATCCGAGCGGAGCGACGCCGAGAACACGATCGTCTTCGTCCGCAGCGAGTCGACCTTCGACACGTCGTCGAGATCGAGCACCGTCGGCGCCCGCCTCACCGTGACCGTTCCGTCGACGGTCGTGATGTCGTAGTCGGGATCGGAGGCTCCGGCGCACGTCGACTCGTACTCCCCGACAGGGCTGTCCTCCGTGCTCGTCGAACTGCACACCGGGGCGACGTCGAGGTCGGCAGCGTCGTCTCCTGTGGCGAACCCGTCGAAGTCCGGCGTGATCGCCGGAGGTGGTGTCCCGTAGAAATGGGTGCCGGACGATGCCGTGATCTGCAACGGTCGCTGCGTCACCTCGATGGTGACGGTGGCCTCGGCGTCTTCGTACCGGTCACCGTCGTCGGGCACGAAGGTGACCGACAACGTGTGCGTGCCCGCACCGAGTCGCGTCCCGACGGCGGGTTCGTAGATGAATGTGCCGGCGACCGTGGTCGAGGCGTTCAGCTGTTCGGCGGTCAGCGCCGTGCCGTAGACGATGGAGGCGGGGTCAGCCCAGGTCACCACGGGGACGCTCGGGTCGAGCGTCACCGTCGCCAGGTTCGACCACTCTTCGCCGTCGAATGCCTGGAACGTGAACCGGTCGATGCCACCGAACCCGGTCGTCGGGCGGTAGGTCCGGCCCGGACCCGCGCCTTCGAGCAGACCGT
Source organism: Acidimicrobiales bacterium (assembly GCA_028822535.1). Classification (GTDB taxonomy): domain Bacteria; phylum Actinomycetota; class Acidimicrobiia; order Acidimicrobiales; family Salinilacustritrichaceae; genus Salinilacustrithrix. The sequence continues at coordinate 1,130 of JAPKDO010000101.1, read as the reverse complement.
GCTCGGGCTGGTCGACGATCCGGTAGGTCACCGGGTCGTCGTCGGTGGCGAGGAGGTCGATCGACGTTCCCTCGGGGTCCGCTCCGTACGTCACCGCTTGGTCCTGTGCGAGCGGTGGGGCGTTGACCACCGACCACACGTGGGGTTTCGCCGTGCCCGTCGTGCCGGCCACCGTGGCCCGGACCTCGAATCGATGCGGACCGTCGGCGAGGAACGGGGAGGAGAACGGTGATGTGCACGACTCGAAGGCGGCGTCGTCGAGACGACACTCGAACGTCGCTCCCGGCTCGGACGAGAACGCGATGGTGGGCGTACGGTCCGAGCTGGGGTCGGCGGGTGCGTCGACCAGTTCGGCTTGGGGGCCGCTCGGCGTGACCGACCATTCCCATGTCGCCGGCGAGAGGTCTCGGTAGCCGGCGGAATCGATCGCCGACACCTCCACTCGGTGGGGACCTGCGCTGAGCCCGTCGATGGTCCACAGACCGGCGCACGGCGACGGGACGCCCCCGTCGAGGCTGCACTCCAGAGACACGACCTCGTTGCTGCCGGCGACCTTGGTGATCAAGAACGAGGCGGACTGCGACGCGGTCTCTTCGGACGGGCCGACGACGATGACGGTGTCCGGAGCGACGAAGTCGGGGGATGCCGAGCCCAGGTCGATCGATGCCGATTCGGAGATCGTCGTCGACCGGCCCGCGAGGTCGAACGCTCGCACGTGGATCGTGAGGTCGCTGCCGTCGGCATCCGGAGCCGACAGCGCACCGCGCCATCCGTCGGCGTCGACGATCACCTCCGCCCAGTCGCTGTCGTCCACCTTGACCTCGACCGAGGCGATCGTTCCGTCGTCGGAGACGTCGCCGTGGAGTCGGATCGTGTCGCTGTCGGTACCCCAGGTGTCGAGGGAGGTGATCTCGGTCGACTGCAGGGTCACGGACGGATCTCGCGTGTCGACGAAGAACGTTCGTGGGGCCGAGACTTCGGTGGAGCCGACCCAGTCCTCGATGGCGACCTGGACTGTGTGGAGGCCACCGTCGACGGCGACGGGGACGCGGGCGGCGGAGGCCGGGAGCTCGCCGGCTGCGAAGTCCCCTCGCTCGCCTAGCCCGATCTATGCGGTTGGACGTCGCCGA
>JAPKDO010000100.1 GCA_028822535.1 Acidimicrobiales bacterium | reverse complement strand
TCGACGTCGACGATGGCGACCCGTTCGAACTCCATGATGTCGGAGGCGTCGAGCAGGTCCTGGTCGACGGTGACGGAACCCACGTAATGCAGGTTCGCGTCGGTGACGGTGGCGCGGTGGATCTTGGACTTCATCATGCGGCGACGCATGCGGATCAACTCCCTCGGGTGGGTGCCACGGGTGCGGTCACCCCCACATTGTCGATGAGACGGGTAGAAGCGAATCGCACGGCGATGAGCAGACGCAAATCGCCGGCGAGCGGATCGGGCGTGGCGAAGCTGACGGCGTCGACGACATCGGCGTAATCGAGTTCGCTGTCGGTCTCCGGGCCGGTGTCGGCGGCGACGATGTCCGCCATGACGCGCCGTACAGCGGACGGATCGGTTTCTCCGGCGCGGATTGCGTCGGCGGCGGTTCGCAGCGCCCGGCTGACCACGGGGGCAGCGGCCCGTTGGGCCTCTGTGAGGTAGGCGTTGCGGCTCGACATGGCGAGTCCGTCGGGCTCCCTCACCGTCTCGCAGCCGACCACCTCGACGGGCATCGACAGGTCGGCGACCATGCGCCGCACCACCGAGAGCTGCTGGAAGTCCTTCTCGCCGAAGTAGGCGGCGCACGGTCCCACGATCGAGAAGAGCTTGGCGACGACGGTGGCGACGCCTGCGAAGTGGCTGGGACGACTGGCCCCCTCGAACCCCTCGGACGCACCCGTCACCGTCACGGTCGTGGCGATCGGGTGGTCGTCCGGATACATCTCGGTGGTCGAGGGGACGAACAACACATCGACTCCGGCGGCGGTCGCGAGCTCGGAGTCGCGCTCGAGGTCGCGTGGATAGTCGTCGAGGTCCTCGTTCGCAGCGAACTGCAGTGGGTTGACGAACACCGAGGAGACGACGACATCGGTGTCGCGACGCGCAGCCCGCATCAACGACACGTGACCCTCGTGGAGATAGCCCATCGTCGGCACGAAACCGACGCTTCGGCCCTCGGCTCGCGCCGCGTCGAGAGACGCCCGTAGTCCGGCGATCGTGTCGATGCGCTTCACGCCGGCACCTCGTCTCGGAGACGACGGGCCGCATCGGCGAGCACGGAATAGGCCGCTCGCTCCTCGACGGGGATCGCGTCGAGATGCCGGGCGACGGTGGCCCAGTCGTCCCGTGCGACGGGGCCGGTCAGCGCCTCGTGGGCGCCGACGGCGCCGACGTTGTCGATCGCACCGCGGGCGAGATCGAGGTAGGCGTCCAGAGGGACACCGATGGAGCGAGCGATGCGGTCCACCTGGCCCAGCAGCGCGACGACGTGGTTCGCAGCGATGGCGGCCGCGGCGTGATAGGCGACCCGGTCGGCGTCGGCCACGGGCACGGTGCGCCCGCCGACCGCGTCGACGAGTGCGGTCGTGGCCGCCTCGTCCCCGGAGGTGGCGAACCAGGCTCCCCGCAGCCGCATCGCGCCGAGTTCAGCGTCGGGGAGCGCGACGAGAGGGTGTACGGAGCCGACCCGGGGATGTGGCGCCAACACGTCGAGTCCGAGCGACCCGGCGACGTGCAACACGACGGCATCGCCCGGTTCGACCGACTGTGCGACCTCGGCGACGACGCCGTCGGGGACGGCGATCACCAACACGTCGGTACCGGTCGCTGCGGTCGCCGGGTCGAAGCCGCGGCCGAGCGGACCGTCCACGGACCACGCCGCAGCCGCGAGGGCCGAGGCGATCGCGCTGCCGGCACGGCCGGCACCGATGACGCGCGCGTCGAAGCGTTGCACGTGGAGGTTCCTTTCCAGATCCGGCCCGATGGCGGTGCCGGTCTGCCATTCAGGATAGCGGGCCGAGCCGGTCCACCCTCCCGTCGACCTCCTGGTCCCATCCGTCCGGAACGAGCGTCGGATCCAACTCGGCGAGCGGTTCGAGCACGAAGCGTCGCTCCCACATCCGGGGGTGCGGGATCGTGAGATCGGGGGTGTCGATCGTGACGCCGTCGATCCACAAGATGTCGACGTCGAGGGTGCGCGGCCCCCAACGCACGTCGCGCACCCGCCCGGCCGCCGACTCGATGCGGTGGCACACGCCCAACAGATCATGCGGTCCGAGGTCGGTGTCGATCTGGGCGACCAGGTTGAGGAAGCGACCCTGGTCGGGACCGCCGACGGGATCGGTCTCGTAGAGGTCGGAGGTGGCGACCAGACCCGGCAGCGAGGCGAGCGCGTTGCGCAGATGCGATTCGCGGTCGCCGACATTGGATCCCAGCCCGAGGAACGCCCGGGTCACGACGACGCGTCGGCGAGACGCCGCATCCGCACCGCCGTGGATCCCACGTCGAGCGGGATCGGCGGACGCAGCTTGCGCACGCTCACGGTCACCGCGGTGGCTCGGCGGTCAACAGCGAGCGCGGCGTCGGCGGCGACGGCTGCCGCCCGTTCGAGCAGCGCGTGTTCGGTGGCCTGGACCGCAGCGGCGACGGCCAGCGAGACCTCGCCGTAGTCGATCGTGTCCGCAACGTCGTCCGACGCGGCGGCGGCGGACAGATCGGCTTCGAGGTCGAGATCGATCTCCAGCGGCTGGGCTGCGGCACGTTCCTCGTCGCCGACCCCGACGTGACACAGGATCCGGAGTGCCCGGACCTCGATGTGGTCGGTCATTCCGCTCGGTCTGCGGGCCCGCCGTCGGCATCGTCAACGGGCGACGCCGACTCCGCGGGCTCGGCGACGGGTGCCGGCGGCTCGAGCTCGTCGGGGCCCGGGATCTTGCCGACGAGGGCGACCAGACTGCGCGCCCGAGAGCCGAGCTGACGATGCAACAACTGCTCGACGATCGAGATCGCCTGCGGCGGGCCGGGCACCAGCTCGTTCCAGAGGATGTAGGCGGCCATGAGCCCGCACATCCGATCGCTGAGTTCGTCCTGGTGGATGACGATCTTGCCGCCGTCGAGCAAGAGTTGCCGCAGCTCGGGGAAAAGGCGGATCAGGAATCCCGCCTGGTCGTCGCTCGACGAGAACGGTCGATGACGCCAGGAGACACCGAGCTCGTCGTAGTTGTGCAGGTTGTGGCTCGACTCCACCAACGAGATCACGCTGGTGAATGCCTGCTCGCGGAGCCAGATGATCTCCTCCTGGCGACGGACCTTTCGATGGTTCGCCCCGTAGCCACCCGGCCGCTCGCACACGGCGAGGCGATCCTGGATGATCCACGTGAAGTGGCGGGGGGTGATGCCCGCCGCCCATTTGCCGCGCATGGCCATCAGCGATCACTCCGAACACGTTGCGCGTCGAGAGCGATGATGGTCGGGGCGACGTCGTGTACGCGGATCATGGCGACACCCATCGTGGCAGCCCACAGGGCCGTGGTGACAGAAGCCTCGATCCGATCGTCGGGCCGAGGGGCGGACTCCGTGTCGTCGGCAGCGGCCAGCGCTGCGCCCAAGAAGCCCTTGCGACTGGTGCCGACGGCGACCGGAACACCGGTGTCCACGAAGCGATCGATGGCCGCGAGCAGCGTCCAGTTGTGCGCGAACGTCTTGCCGAACCCGATGCCCGGGTCGATCCAACACTCCTCCACGCCAGCCGCGCGGGCGTCTTCGGCCTTCGTCCACAGTGCGGCGAGGACCTCGGCGACGACATCGTCGTAGTGCGGCGCGTCCTGCATCGTGCCGGGAGTCCCCTGCATGTGCATGGCGACCCACCCCGCTCCGGTCGCGGCGGCGACGTGATGCAGCGACGCGGACACGTCGTTGATGATCGTCGCCCCGGCGTCGACCGCGGCACGCGCCACGTCTGCGTGGCGGGTGTCGATCGAGAGCCTCGCGCCGGAAGCTTCGACGTCATCAGCCAGCGCGGCGATCACGGGAACCACCCGAGCGATCTCGTCGGCCGCCGGAACCGGCTCGGCGCCGGGCCTGGTCGACTCGCCACCGACGTCGATGACGTGTGCGCCTTCGGTCAACATCTCGCGTCCGCGGCGCACCGCAGCATCGCGATCCGACCAGTCCCCGCCGTCGGAGAACGAGTCGGGCGTGACGTTCAGCACGCCCATGACCTGGGGAGACATCGGCCACCATCGTAGCCATCCGAGGGTGAAGGCTTTCCTTGGTTCCTGTTCGGTTTCGACTGACTTCACCCCCGGGTCGTGTCCCCCCGGAACCGCACGGCGTTGGCGGATGCCCGGGCGACGTGAGTACCGTCGTCCCTGCTCGGTGGCGAGGCGAAGTCCGGTGAGATTCCGGCACTGTCCCGCAACGGTGATTCCCGAGGGCTCCGGCCCGCGGGTGAGTCCGGTCGAACTCGACACCGAACGAACCACAGAACCCTCGAGGCAGGGGTTGGTTCGGCCGGCGCCCCTGTCGATCGAGCAACCGTCCTCGACGACAGGAGGTCTCCGACCCACATGAAGTCCATCACCCGAGCCGCTGGGCTGGCACTGCTGGTCGTGCTCGCGCTGGTCGCCGCCGCCGGCGACGCCGACGATGACGATGTCGCCGCCAGTGGCGACCCCACCGGCGCAGAGGCAGAAACCGGCGGCGCCGACGACGACGCGACGTTCCCCGTCACCGTGACCGTCGGCGACGTCGACACGACCATCGAGGCCGAGCCCACATCCATCGTGTCGATCTCGCCGACCGGTACCGAGATGCTCTTCGCCATCGGCGCCGGCGACCAGGTCGTCGCGGTCGACGACTTCTCGTACTTCCCCGAGGAGGCGCCGGTCACGGACCTGTCCGGCAACGACCCGAACATCGAGGCGATCCTTTCCTACGAGCCGGACCTCGTCGTCATGTCGGGTGACCGCAACGACGTCGCTCCCGCCCTCGCCGACGTCGGCGTCCCGTCGTTGATCCTGTCGTCGGCCCAGACCTTCGACGACACCTACAGCCAGATCGAGGTGCTCGGCGCGGCCACCGGCCACGTGGGTGACGCCGCCGAACTCGTCGGCCAGATGCAGGGCGACATCGACGACCTGATCGCCGAGATCCCCGAGCGCGACGAGCCGCTGACCTACTACCACGAGCTCGACGACACCCTCTTCTCGGTCACGTCGCAGACATTCATCGGCCAGGTCTACGCACTGGCCGGCCTCGAGAACGTGGCCGACGCCGCCGATCCCGACGGAGAGAACGGCGGCTACCCGCAGCTGTCCGCCGAGTTCCTGGTCGACGCCGACCCCGACGTGATCTTCCTGGCCGACACGAAGTGCTGTGCACAGGACGCGGACACCGTCGCCGCCCGCGGTGGGTTCGACGAACTGACCGCGGTCCAGAACGGCAACATCGTGGAGCTCGACGACGACATCGCTTCCCGCTGGGGCCCGCGCATCGTCGACTTCCTCCGTACGATCGTCGAGGCCACTGCGGACGTCGAGGCTCCGGCGAACGCCGGCTGAACCGTCCGCTGACGAGAGCAGGACCCATTCCGTGAGCACCGCGACCGACGGCCCGGACATCGTCCCCGGTCCGTCGGTCGCGCTCACGGTGGGTTCGGTCGGTGTCGACGACGACGTCGTCGACGTCCCGGATGCCACCCGGCTCACGATGGGATGGCTGGCCGCGGCGATCGGTGCCATCTTCGTGGCGGTGGTGGTCGGCATCTCGGTCGGGCCCATCAGCGTCCCGTTCCACCGCTCGGTCCTGGAACTCCTCGACCACCTCCCTCTCGTCGACGTCGACTCGGGTCTGACATCGACCGAGCAGGCGATCGTGTGGGACATCCGCACGCCCCGAGTCGTGCTCGGCCTCCTGGTCGGCGGCCTGCTCGCCGGGTCGGGGGCCGGTTACCAGGGCGTGTTCCGCAACCCGCTCGCCGACCCCTACCTGCTCGGCATCGCCGCCGGCGCCGGCCTCGGAGCCACGCTCGCGATCGTCTCGGGCATGGGCGACGGACTGGGCATCCTCGACCCCATCCCGGTCGCAGCCTTCGCCGGAGCGCTGGTCGCGGTGAGCGCAGCCGCCGCACTCAGCCTGCGGCGCAACGGCACGACGTCACCAGCGACCTTGATCCTCGCCGGCGTCGCCGTCGCGGCGTTCTTCACGGCGCTGCAGACCTACGTCCAACAGAAGAACGCCGACACCCTCCGCCAGGTGTACGCATGGATCCTCGGACGGCTCTCGACGTCCGGTTGGGACGAAGTGCTGGTGGTCCTCCCCTACGCCATCGTGTGTGGCGGCGTGCTCGTGTTCATGGTCGGCGCGCTCGACGTGTTGGCCGTCGGTGACGAGGAGGCCGAATCGCTCGGCATCCGGCCCCGACGCATCCGCGCGATCGTGCTCGTCGCCGCCTCGTTGGCGACCGCTGCCGCCGTCGCGGTCAGCGGACTCATCGGCTTCGTCGGCCTCATCATCCCGCACGGCGTCCGACTGCTGGCCGGCGTCAGCAACCGACGCGTGATCCCACTGTCGTTCCTGTTCGGCGCCGCGTTCCTGGCGCTCGCCGACGTGGCCGCCCGGACCATCCAGTCGCCGGCCGAACTGCCCATCGGGGTCGTGACCGCGTTCATCGGCGCCCCGTTCTTCCTCGCCATCCTGCGATCGCAGAGCGTCACATGAGCCGCACCGATCGCTCGACCGGCCGGCCACCGGCGATCTCCTGGACGGACCTCTCGGTCCGACTCGGTGGCACCGAGGTCGTCCGCGACCTCACCCTCGACGTCCCCGCGGGCACCTGGATGTCGCTGATCGGTCCCAACGGCGCCGGCAAGACCACGCTCGTCCGGACCCTGTCGGGAGCGCTCCACCACCGGGGGTCGATCGAGGTCGACGCGCGCGACGTCCATGGCCTCAGCGTGCGCGAGAGAGCGCAGGCACTGGCTGTCGTCCCGCAACACCCCGTCATCCCGCCCGGCATGCGGGTGTTCGACTACGTCGTGCTCGGACGGGCCGCGCACCAGGGTGTCCGCTGCTCACCCTCGATGCTCGACCGTCGCCGGACCGTGGCGGTACTCCAGCGCCTCGAACTCGAGTCGTTCGGCGACCGGCGGGTCGACACGCTCTCGGGCGGCGAGCGTCAGCGGGTCGTCCTCGCCCGGGCGATCGTCCAGGACACGCCGCTGCTCGTGCTCGACGAACCGACCGCCGCCCTCGACGTCGGCCATCAACTCGACGTCCTCGAACTCGTCGCCGACCTGCGCACCGAGCGAGAACTGACCGTCGTGACGACCGTGCACGACCTGAGCGTCGCCGGCCAGTTCGCCGACGTCGTGGCCGTCATGGCCGACGGCCGACTCGTCGCCAGCGGCGCCCCCGCCGACGTCCTCACACCCGAGACCATCGGCGCCCACTGGGGCGTCGAGGCCTCCACCGACGTCGACCACGACGGTGCCGTCACCGTCACCGTCCGGCGCCGGCGCGAGAGCCGCGCCCCGAGCCCGACCCCCATCACGGAGCAACAGCCATGAGCCCCATCGGACCGTCCACCTCCCGGGACACCCCGACCGACGCACCGCCCACCGAGCACCAGGATCCGCCCGAGTTGCGGCGTGCCGACTCGTTGGTGCTCGTCAACACCGGCAACGGCAAGGGCAAGTCGACGGCGGCGTTCGGCACGATGATCCGAGCCGTCGCCCGTGGATGGCCGGTCACGGTCGTGCAGTTCATCAAGTCGGGCAAGTGGAACGTCGGCGAGGAGAAGGTGGCCCGCGAGCTCGGCGTCGAGTGGTTCGCACTCGGCGAGGGATTCACGTGGCTGAGCGAGGACCTCACCCGAGACCAGGCCGTCGCGCAGGAAGCGTGGCGACACGCGGCCTCGTTGCTCGAGAGCGGCGAGTCCCGGCTCGTCCTGCTCGACGAGATCACCTACCCGATCAACTGGGGGTGGATCGACGAGGCCGAGGTCGTGCGAGCGATCACCGAGCGGTCGCCGAAGGTCAACGTGTTGATCACCGGCCGGGATGCCCCCGACTCGCTGCTCGAACTCGCCGACACGGCCACCGAGATGCGCGTCATCAAGCACGCGTACCAGTCGGGTATCCGAGCGATGAAGGGCATCGACTACTGAGCGCTGCCGTCACGTCACCCCACGGCGCGGTCCTCGTCTGCGGCTCCGCGAGTGGGGTCGGGAAGTCGACCGTCGTCGCCGCGCTCTGCCGGTCGTTCGCCCGTCAGGGCTCGTTCGCCGCGCCGTTCAAGGCCCAGAACATGTCGAACCATGCGGCGGTCGCCGCCGATGGCGGCGAGGTCGGGCGAGCACAGGCGATGCAGGCCGCGGCGGCCGGCGTCGACGTCGAGACGGCGATGAACCCCATCCTGTTGAAGCCGTCGGGTGAGCGGACGAGCCACGTCGTCGTGCTCGGGCGCGAGCTCGACACGACCGACGCTGCGGGTTGGGGCCTGCGGACCGACGCGCTCCGGTCGGTCGTCACCGACTCGTTCGCCTCGCTGCGCGAACGATTCGACGTCGTGGTGGCGGAGGGCGCCGGCGGGGCAGCCGAGATCAACCTGCTCGAACGCGACCTCGTCAACCTCCCTCTCGCAGCGGCTACCGGTACGCCGGTGCTCCTCGTCGTCGACATCGACCGAGGTGGGGCCTTCGCGTCGGCACACGGCACGATCGACCTCGTGCCCGACCACCTCCGTGCCACCATCGGCGGCATCGTGTTCAACCGCTTCCGGGGCGACCCGTCACTCCTCGACCCCGGCATCCGCGACCTCGAAGCCCGCACCGGAGTTCCCGTGCTCGGGGTCCTGCCCCACCTCGGCGACACGCCGCTGCTCGGCGTCGAGGATTCGCTCGACGTGTCGGGCGCGGTGTCGGCCACCCGATCGCGCGACCCGATCCGCATCGCCGCCATCCGCTTCCCCCACCTGTCGAACCCGTCGGACTTCGACCCACTCATCGTCGAGGCCGACGTCGACTTCTGGTGGGCCGACCGAGGCGCCGACCTGAACGGCGCCGACGTCGTGATCCTGCCCGGGAGCCGAGCGACGCTGCGCGACCTCGACTGGATGTACGACCGTGGTTTCGAGGATCGCCTCATCGCCCCGGACGGGGACCTCGTCGGCATCTGCGCCGGTCAACAGATGCTCGGCGACACCATCGTCGACCACCACGAGTCGGGCCTCGGGACCGCGGTCGGCCTCGGCGTCACGCCCCTCGTCACCGAGTTCGGCGCCGACAAGGTGGTGCGTCGCCGTTCCGGCGAGGTTTCCGGCCACCCGGTCCACGGGTACCAGATCCACGCCGGCCGCACGCCCGCCGGCGACACGCCGTGGGTCAGGTTCGACGACGGTCACGGCAGCGAGTCCGACGGGTTCGTCCACCCGAACGGGCGGGTCCACACCACGTCCCTCCACGGGATCTTCGACGACGACGCCTTCCGAACCGCGTTCCTCACCGACGTCGCCCACCGGCGCGGCCGCACCTACGACCCCGCACCCCGTCCGTTCGCGGTCGAGATGACCCGACAACACGACCGCCTCGCCGACTGGATCGACGAGTTCCTCGACGTCGATGCGGTGCGAACTCTCGCCTCGACCGCAGCACCGCCCGGAGGTGGGCCCGGATGGTGATCTCCGACCTGACGGGGCGCCAACCCTGGAAGCCCGTGCGCGCCGACGTCGTCGATCCCCGATCCGACGACACGAGACATGCCGCCGTGTGGTCGTTCGCCGACCCGGTGGCCGCGATCTCGTCCGCGCCGGTCGGCGGGGGAACCGCTGCGGTCGACTGGGCGCTCAACATCGGGGTCACCGACCCGTACCACCGCACCGACCTCGACGCCCACGCTCGCGAGGTCGCCGCCAAGCTCGGCCTCGTCGGCACGGGCGCAGCGTTGCTCACCGCCTACGACGTGCAACGGATCGTCCGTGCTGAGGACAGCGGGGTCGTGGTGGACGCGACGGTCGGGGTCACGAAGCCCACCTGGGCAGCGGATGAAGACGGTGTCCACGCCCGGCGCAGCGACGACGCGTGGATCCCCGGGACGATCAACATCGTCGTGCAGTGCCCGGTCGCGCTGTCGCCGGCCGCTGCGGTGAACGCGGTGATGACGGTCACCGAGGCGAAGTCCCAGGCGCTGATCGAGGCGGGGGTTCCCGGTACCGGAACCGCATCGGACGCGGTGCTGGTGTGTTGGCCTCCGACGGTTCCGGCCGAGGCGTTCGGCGGACCACGGTCCGTCTGGGGTGCACGCATCGCCCGCGCCGTGCACGCCGCGATGGTCGAGGGACTCGAGGTGCACCGGTGATCACGCTCGTGCTCGGCGGCAGTCGATCCGGGAAGTCGGTCTTCGCCGAACGACTCGCGCTCGAATCGGCCGGACCGGTCACGTACGTCGCGACGGCGTACGTCGATGCGGACGATCACGATCACCGGGCGCGGATCGAGACGCACCGCGCACGTCGACCGGTCGACTGGCACACGATCGAGTGTCCGGACCCGGCGCTGCTCGCACAGGTCCTCGACGACGTCCCCGGGACCGTCCTCCTCGACTCCATCGGCACCTGGATCGCCGGACACCCGGACCTCGATGCCGACCCCAGACCCTTGGTAGTCGCGCTCACGCACCGCGACGCCGACACGATCGTCGTGTCGGAAGAGGTCGGCTTGGCCCCGCACGCCCCCACCGACGCCGGGCGTCGGTTCGCCGATTCCGTGGGTACGGTCAACCAAGCCATCTCCACCGTCGCAGACCGGGCCGTGCTCGTCGTCGCGGGCCGAGCGCTCGAACTCCCGCCGATCCGTTGAGCACACCGTGTTGAGCGCGCTCGGCTTCCTGACGGTGGTCCCCGGTACACACCGCCCGGACGAGCGGACGTTGCGTTGGTTCCCGATCGTCGGCGCCCTCCTGGGCGGCGCGCTCGCACTGACCTGGGTGGCTGCTGACGAGATCTGGACACCCGCGGTCGTCGCGGTCGTGGTCGTCGCCGTCGACCTCGCGCTGACCGGAATGCTCCACGTCGACGGTCTCGCCGACACCTCCGACGGCCTCCTCCCCCACCTGGACCGAGCTCGTCGACTCGAGGTCATGCGGACACCCGACGTCGGCGCCTTCGCGCTGGCCGTGGTCCCGGTCGTCCTGCTCGCTCGCTGGGCCGCGCTCGCCACCGACCTCGTCGACCCACTGGCCCTCGTGGCGGTCTGGAGCGCGAGCCGCACCGTCATGGCGACCATCCCGGCGTTCGTCCCCTACGCCCGACCGGAGGGGCTCGCCTCCCCCTTCCTCGCCGGAGCGAGACGATGGACCCTGCTGTGGCTGATCCCCTCAGGCGTACTCCTCATCGCCACCCACCAGGCCCTCGGCGCAGTCGCACTCGTCGTGGGCGTCGTCACCGCCGCACTCGTCGTCCGACGCTCCCAGCGTGCGCTGAGCGGGTTCACCGGCGACGTCCTCGGTGCGGTGGCGCTCGCGATGGAGACGGCGATGCTGCTCGCCCTGGCGGCACGATGAGCGGTATCGCCACGCGGTTCGCGGGAGCGGCGGTCGGCATCGCCGCATCCCGTCTCGTTCCACCACTCGACGACGATGTGCACCCGGTCGCCCGGTTCGGATCGACGATGACCCAGGTCGAGCAATTCCTCTGGCAGGACGACCGACGCGCCGGTGTCCTCTACGCCGCAGCCGGTGCAGGCATCGCAGCGTCGACCGGTCGAGCGGTCGGATCGACGGCGGCGGTCACCGCGATCTGCGCCGCCGGGGCCCAACTGCGCACGACCGCCACCGAGATCGCCGAGATGCTCGAACGCTCCGACCTCGACAGCGCACGACGCTCGCTCCCCGCACTCGTCGGACGCGATCCCTCCGCGCTCGACGCATCGGGAATCGCCGCCGCGGTGATCGAATCCGTGGCCGAGAACATGGTCGATGCCGTATTCGCGCCGGCGACGTGGGCCGTGGTCGCCGGCGCGCCAGGCGCCGCCGCCCACCGAGCGCTGAACACGATGGACGCCATGGTCGGCCGGCGCAACGACCGCTACGAGAACTTCGGTTGGGCGGCCGCACGAGCCGACGACATCGCCAACCTGGTGCCCGCCCGCCTCTTCGCGCTCGCGGTGGCGGCTACAGCCCCCAGGCGCTCGCGCGAAGTGTTCGACGCGGTCCGACGCGACGCGTCGGCGCACCCCTCCCCCAACGCCGGCGTCGCCGAGGCAGCAATGGCGGGCGCCCTCGGAGTGGAACTCGGAGGGCCACTCCGCTACGGAGACGTCGCAGAGGAACGCCCCACCCTCGGCACGGGACCCCGGCCCGACGAGCGCGACCTCCTCCGTGCGGTCGACGTCGCACGGCGAACAGAAGACCTGCTCATCGGAGCGCTCGCCGTCGGTGCCGCGCTGACCTTCGTCCGGGGCCGGCGATGAGCCTGTCCCCCGCCGGCGCCCATGGCGGCGACGCACACCGCCTCGCCCGGACCCTCGGCCGCGATCGCCGCGACATCCTCGACCTCTCGGCCTCCCTGAACCCGGTCGCTCCCGACTGCCGGCCCGTGCTCCGAGACGCACTCGACGAACTCGACCACTATCCGGACGACTCCCGAGCGACCGAGGCCCTGGCCGAAGCGATGGATGTGGAGGCAAACCGCCTCGTCCT